>DAOTUF010000211.1:0-2607 GCA_034437495.1 Chloroflexaceae bacterium
CTTTCTGGGGTGGCGCATCTTTCCCGACCGTCGGCGGCTCAAGCGGCGCAACGTGGTGGCCTTTGCGCGGCGGTTTCGCCACCTGCGCGACCGCTGCGAGGCAGGGCAGGCGACGCTCGATGACCTCACGGCGAGCATTCGGGGCTGGCTCGGACACGCCCGCCACGGCTCGACACGGGCGCTCTGCCGTTCGCTGCTGCGTCCAGGGCTGCCCCGACCAGGAGGAACCGTGTGAACCAGTCGCCCATCTTCATCCGCACCTAAGACCTGCTCAGGTGGCTGCTGCCGCATACCGCGGGCTGGCAGCGCTGCTATCGCTTCACCCTGACGCAGGAGCTAGTGCGTGCGGCGCTGCGGTTCCAGGAGCGCATTCTGGAAGCCACCCTGTCGGGCGAAACGGCCCGTCGGCTGGAGCAGGCCGAGGTGGAACTGGCGAAGGTGCGGCTCTATCTACGCCTGGGCTATGATTTGCAGCAGAGTACCCCCAGGCAGTACGCCCACGGCTCCGACCTGATCGGGCATATCGGGCGGCTGCTTGGCGCGTGGCGCACCCAGAAGGGGGCCACGCCAGCGGCAGGGAGGTCCCCGCCGCCGTAGCGCGGTGGGGTCTCCAGGCCCGTCCCGTGACCGCCGCACCGCGGGCCAGTCGTCAGGAGGGACTGGCAAGCTGCGGTTCCCGCAACAGGAACCATGCCCACAACAGGAACCACAACAACGGGGGGCGTTTGCTGCGGTCCATCATCCTCAACACGGTCGGTCAGTAATCCGACCAGCTTACGGGCTGGCGGCGCGACCTGGATGAGCATGAGCGCGGGATTGGCCCGGCTGGTTTTCAGAGCCAGCCAGAGAGAGAGGCGCGGGGTGGGGTAGTAGCGTCGGCGTTGGACGCGAACGTCCGCACCGCGCCGCAGCGGAGGAAGGGAAGCGGGAAAGGGAATGACAATGACAGACGACCTGACACGACGGCTGCGCAATCTACGCGAAACGTTTGAACTTGGCGATATTGACCGTGAGGCGTATGAGCGGGGGTTGGAGCGGCTCCGCACACAGTACGGGGTGGAGGTAGATGCGCTGCTGCCCGCCCTGGCTGGCGATATCGAGCAAACCGTCAGCGGCGCAGGCGCGGCAGGCGTAGCAGGCGATGCCTCCCACAGCCCCGTCACGACGGGCGATGAGAATACCATCATCCAGGCAGAGCACGACGTGACACAGGTGGGCGGCGATATGATTGACGGGGATACGGTCAGCGGCAGCGCCACCACCGAGGGCGACAACTACGGCCAGACCATCGGGGTGGTGAGCCATAGCACGGTATTGCAGCAGTTCTACACCACTGCGCCCGAAGACGAGGCAGCGAAGGAGCGGCTGAAGCGCTACCTGAACAGTTTAACCAGAACCTGCGAGGTCCTGCCACTGAGCACTGCCGACGCCAGCCGTGAGCGCCCGCTTGCCCTGCAAGACGTGTACATTGCCCTCGATGCCACCTATCACCCCCCCCACTCGTTTGGGCGGGAGGACGAGGCCATCGCCGCGAGGGGGTGCGAACCAGAGCGCCGCACGGTGCTGTCGGTGTTCTGCGACGAGCAGTACTCACCCCCACCCCACCTGCTGCTGCTTGGCAACCCTGGCAGCGGCAAGAGTACCGTGGTCAACCACCTGGCGCTCTGCCTGGCCGAAGCCAACCTGTGCCCCACGAAGGCAGAGGCGTGGCTGGAGCGGTTGCCTGCCTGGAGCTATGGGGGATTGCTGCCCGTGCGTGTGGTGCTGCGCGAGTTTGCCGAGTGGGTGGAGAGGCAGGGCAAGAGGCACGGCGCGGAACTCTTGAGCGACTTCCTGCAGGATAGCGAAGTGAACAGCACCCCTGTCTCCACCGAGACGGTCAGGCTGCTGGAAACCCACCTGCTGGCGACCCCACCCCAGGCGGTGCTCCTTTTCGATGGACTGGATGAGGTGGTGGGCACGACGGTGCTCCCGCGCACGGTGGAGATGATATGGGACGTTGCCACGAGCTACCGCGACGCGCCGCTCCTGGTGACGTGCCGTGTGCTCGACTACCGCGACAGCGACACCCGCCAGCGCCTGGTGAACCAGCACGGCCTGCGCCGCAGCGACCTGCTCCCGCTCAGCGACGACCAGATAGAGCGCTTCGTCAGGGCGTGGTATGCAGGCTATCGCATTCGCGGGCGCAGGATATGGGGCGACGAGGTTGGTCTGCTGGCCGCGCTGAAGCGCCGCCCCGAACTGCGCGAGATGGCGGACAACCCGCTGCTGCTCACGATGATGGCGATGGTCCACGCGAACAGTCCCCTGCCTGAAACGCGGGCGGAACTCTACCACCGATGCATTGAGCAACTGCTCATTGAGTGGCGCAGCGAACCAGGTCAGCCCGATGTGCTGGATCGGCTGGCGCTCCCTACCTTCAGGCGGGAGGAACTGCTGCGCCTGATGGCGCGACTGGGCTACGAAACCCACACGAACGCCGACCGCGACGAGGCGAGCCGCCGCCGTCCGTCCGACCTGGGGCGCGACCAGGCGCTGGCGGTGATTGAAAAGGTGCTCAACCCGCACATCCGAGGCGACAACTGCGAGCAGCGGCGGGAGCAGAAA
>DAOTUF010000212.1:0-1969 GCA_034437495.1 Chloroflexaceae bacterium
GCCACTGGGAGGGAGCCTTTTCATATGCAACATCGTGAACCAACCCACCCGGACGCGTGGGACATGCTGGCGAAGAAAGAGGATGAAGAGCGCTTTCGCCTGATGGTCGAGAGCGTGCAAGACTACGCCATCTTCATGCTTGACCCGGAAGGGTATGTGGCAAGCTGGAACACCGGCGCGGAACGTATCAAGGGCTACCGAGCCGATGAGATTATCGGGCAGCACTTTTCGTGCTTCTATCCCGACCCGGACCTTCAGCAGCGCAAGCCCGAACAGGAACTCCAGACAGCAGCGGCCACCGGACGCTCCGAGGATCTCGGCTGGCGGCTGCGCAAAGATGGCACCCGCTTCTGGGCCAACGTCATCATTACCGCCATCCGTGACCGTCAAGGGCACCTGTGCGGCTTCTCGAAGGTCACGCGGGACATCACCGACCGCAAAGCCGCCGAAGACCAGATGCACAAAAACGCACAACGGGCGGAAATGCTGATCGAAGTTTCGCGGGCCATCAACGAAGCCGGGTTAAAATACCGCGAAGTACTGAACACCGTTGCGCGGAAAATTGGCGAACTGGTGGGGGATGTCTGCCTGATCCGCCTACTCCTGGAGGACGGACACTGGCTCAACCTGGTGGCCTGCTACCACCCGGACGCCGAGGCGACCGCGCTCATTCAGCGGACCCTGATGGATGTGCCGCAGCGGGCTGATGAGGGGATGTCCGGGCACGTCATCCAGAGCGGTCAACCGCTGCTAGTTCCCGTCCTGTCAACCGGGCAGATTCGCGCCAGGGTGCGGGCAGAATACGCCGATATGATGGAGCGGTTGCACACGACCAGTGCCCTGATTGTTCCCCTCCGCGCCCAGGGACAGGTCATCGGGGTGGTGAACGCTTTTCGGGTGACTCCCGTGCCCTACACCACCGAGGACCAGTTCTTTTTACAAGACCTGTGCGACCGTGCGGCACTGGCCATCATCAATGCTCGCCTCTATGAAGAAGCGCAGCGCGAGATTGCCGAACGCACCCGGGCCGAAGAGGCGCTGGCCTGGGAAGCCCGCGTCAGTGACGCCATTGCCGAACTCTCCCGCAGCCTGCTCAACTCTCCCTCCATTGACGACGTGTCGCTGCTGGTCCTCGAACGCGCCAGAGAACTGACCGGCAGCGCCTTCGGGTTTGTGGGGCACATCGACCCGCGCACCGGCTTTCTCATCACCTCAACGATGACCCGCGATGTCTGGGATACGTGTCAGGTTGCGGATAAAACCGTGGTCTTCAAAACCTTCAGCGGACTGTGGGGGTGGGTCCTGAACCACCGCTCCCCCTTGATGACGAACACCCCCTCCCGCGACCCGCGGTCAAGTGGCATCCCCCCTGGTCATCTCCCCATCCACCGCTTTCTCGGGTCCCCCGCCCTGATTGGCGAGATGCTCGTCGGAGAAATCGCGCTGGCGAACGCTGCGTGTGACTACACCCATCGGGACCTCGTGCTGATTGAACGCATGGCCTCGCTCTATGCGCTCGCCATCCAGCGCAAGCGCTCCGAAGACGCGCTGCACGAAAGTCAGCGGTTGCTTCAGTCGGTCGTCTCCAATGTACCGGTCATCCTGCTGGCCATCAACAGCGAAGGGACGATTACCCTCTCGGAGGGCAAAGGGTTGTTTGCGCTCGGGGCCGAACCAGGAAGCTACGTCGGAAAGAGCTTCTTCGACCTGTACCGCAATGCCCCCCAATCCCTGGACTACCTGCGGCGGTCCCTCGCAGGCGAAGAAGTCGCCGGGGTGGTCCAGTTTACCGGGGATGCCTGCTCCGACACCGGGACCGCCATATCCCCGAGCGAGGCAGGCAGCGGTCAGACCTTCGAGGTGCGGCTTTCGCCCATCCGCGACGAGACCGGGGCTATCACTGGCGTCATCCATGTCAGCATCGATATGACCGAACGCGCCCGGGCAGAGGAGGCGCAGCAGCAGGCCC
>DAOTUF010000213.1:0-12358 GCA_034437495.1 Chloroflexaceae bacterium
GGCGATTGCGGCGGGCCCCTTCTCCAATGAGCGTGTCACCGCGGCGGTTGCGGCGGGCCCCTCCACCTCCGTGCGTATCGCTGCGGCGGTTGCGGCGGGCCCCCGGGTTGCCGCCAATGGTGTAGGCTACCATCACTTCGCGGCGGGGGTCCATCTCGCTCGACGGCTCATCCACCCACACCCGAATGTTGCCGGCCATCGCCACATCGCTCAGGTTGAAGGTTCCCTGGTAGGTGCCGTCCCCGCTCTCTGTCAGCATAATGGGGGTTTCCCCCTTGCCATATTCGGGGTAGAGCCGGGCGTGAAGCGGCAGGCCATCGGGAATCCCCGTCACCTGAATGTCCAGGGTCATCGAGGTCACGGGGCTAATCTGGACGACGGGGGACCAGGTGGTGTCCCGCTCCAGGCTCAGGCGGTCGTCGCCCATCTCGATGGTCTCACAGCCATATTGCTGGAGCGCCCGGTCATAGACGCACAGTTCGTCGCCAGGCTCCGCCCCCCGAGCAACCACGCGGTTCTGCCCACCGATGGGGCTGCCCACGGAAATGACGTAGTCTTCGTGGACGAGGTAGGCGCGGGCCTCCGACGAACCAACCAGCCGGTCCGTGTAGTCCAGGTAGAACGTCGGGTCTTCCAGGGCGCTGGTGGGGGTTATGGGGTCGTGGACCTGCACGGTGGTGAGTTGGAACGGCATCATCCCCGGGCCGGGGTTGACGTCGTCGGGTGGCTGCAACCAGGGATACCATTGGGAGAGCGTTTCCCACTCGGTGCGCTGGAGGGTCTGGTTGGCAAGGGTGCTGCTGCACTGGTCGTTCCAGAAACTCCCATCCGCGATGAACTCGGTGTTATCCATGTTGGTGTAGGGGTCGCCCATGATGCTGCCCATGCAGGTATCTACAGCAATCAGGATATCATCCTCGTTCAACCCGAGATACACCTCGTCCTGGAAAAACAGGTAGTGGCCTAGCTCGTGCGCCAGGATGATGGGCCAGTCGTCGCTCAGGTTGTAGCCGGGGTCTCCATAGCGGTTCCACGTTGCGCCCATGGCGACCTGCCCGATGTCATAGACAATATCGCTGTGCTGCGGGTCTACGGTTGCTTCTTCGACAATCCCGCCCTGGGCAGCGTAGGGGTGGAGGTTGTTGGAAGCATAGACCAGCACATGCGCATAGGCCCAGTCGTCGGCGTTTTGCGAAACCACCACATCCCCCAGAGCCGCCTGCCCGTTCGTGATGTCATACAGGTATTCCGAGGTGCGTTGGATGTTGAATTCCAACTGCTGGAGGTAGGTGGGGTCGTTGCTGGCATCCCATTCAATGGAGATGTCCAGGTTGAAGAGAATCAGCGGGTGGTCTTCCAGGACGACCAGTTCTTGCACACCCGGAGTCGTGACTTCGAACGCGTCCATGCCGACGTGGGTGGGGACGCCGCTGGTGTGGTACATGGTGAAACTGGCGGTCGAGGTTATGGGTGCCATGGCAAAGAGGTGGTCTTCCAGGCCGACCGGGACCGCGCCGGGGAGGTAGCCCTGCTCGTCCGTCCGCAGCGGAACCCCGCTGTCGTCGGTCAGTGGTGCTCCGCCCACCTGCTGGTCGCTGCTCAGGCGGTAGACCATTGCGCCGCTTACTGGCTCCATGGCTTCGTTCAGAACCCGCACCTGGATATCGCTCACCTGCTCCTGCGGGATGGCCGCGCTGACCTCACGCGCTGCTCCGCCGCTGGCCGCATGGGTAGCCGGGATGGACGGGATAACCGGGATGGCGGTAGAACTCACGACGATAAGGCAGAGAAGCACCAGGAACAGCTTTCCTGGGTTCCATCGAGGCCGGCTCAAGCGGTCTGGCGCTGGCGGTGACGATGAAGATGAACGGGTATGCGTGCGGGTAAACATAGTATATCTCCTTCTGATTATTGAGGGTTGACCGGGTATCTCAGAAGACAAACGCTTGTATAGAATTCGTTAAATCCATTATATGGCTTGCGATGGAGGAACGCAATAGGCAGAAGGTACCGGTACTGTCTGGGATAGTACCATCGGTTCAAGGATGTGCGCCCTTGCTTGCAGTGGTATAATTTGAGCATTCTTGCCCGTCGCCGTTTCCAGACCTCCCCGAAAGGGGTACAATACCCGGGAGTCCATATGGGAGTCCATGACCGACTTGAGACCATACCTGTGACCATGACCGTTCGTCGTATGTCCCGGAAGCAGGGGGCATCATTCCCGAACCCGAACCCGAACCCGAACCCGAAATAAGGAAGCTTTATGAGCAAAACCAATACCGAACGCAAAACCAGAAATCGTTACGACCCGTCCAGGATTGAAAAGAAATGGCAGGACCGGTGGGCCGCCGACAGATTGTATGGCACTCCCCCGGCGGATGAGCGGCCCAAGTATTATGTGCTGGACTTTTACCCCTACCCGAGCGGGGAGGGGTTGAGCGTGGGGCACTGCCGCAACTACGTCCCCACGGACGTGCTGGCTCGCTACTACCGCATGAAGGGGTATCACGTGCTGCACCCGATGGGGTGGGATGCGTTTGGCCTGCCTGCGGAGAACGCGGCCATCAAGCAAAAGACCAACCCCGCCCACCTGATACGCCAGTATGCCAACAACTACAAGCGTCAGATGAACCTGATCGGGGCGAGCTACGATTGGAGCCGCGAAATCAACTCCAGCACGCCGGAATATTACCACTGGACCCAGTGGATCTTCCTGCGGCTCTACCATTCCTGGTACGATGCGCGGGCTGATGCGGCCCGTCCCATCCGCGAACTGGAAGAGGAACTGGCGCTCCACGGGATGCTCAAACTGCACCTTCCGCTTTCGGAGCCACGGATGACGGCTGAGGAGTGGAAAAACCTCACCCCCCACCAGCAGCAAGAGGTTCTGGGGCGGTTTCGCCTGGCCTACCGGAACGAGGCGGCGGTCAACTGGGATCCGGTTGACAAGACCGTGATAGCGAACGAAGAAGTGGACACCGAGGGACGCGCCTGGCGCAGCGGGGCGCTGGTTGAGCGCAAGGTGTTGCGGCAGTGGTTCTTCCGTATCACCGCCTATGCCGAGCGATTGGCCAGTGACCTCGACCTGGTTGACTGGCCACCAGGCATTGTGGCGATGCAGCGCAACTGGATCGGGGGGAGTGAGGGGGCCGAGGTGATCTTTCGGGTGGCTCCTCACCCCGACGACGAGAAGGAGGAGACCAGGGGAGAGAGCCGGAGTACTGCACCCGACGGAGAAGGCACGACCACCGAAACCGTCCAGGATGAGATTATCGTTTTCACCACGCGCCCTGACACGCTGTGGGGGGCCACCTTTATGGTGCTCTCCCCCGAGCACCCGCTCGTGCCCGAAGTCACCACGACGGGGCGGCGGGCGGCGGTCAAGGCCTATGTTGCCGAGGCAAGGTCCCGAACCGCGGCAGCGCGGACGAGCGAGGAGCGCGAAAAGACGGGCGTCTTCACCGGCGGCTACGCCATCAACCCGGTGAATGGGGGACGCATTCCCATCTGGATTGCAGACTACGTGCTGATGGAGTATGGCACCGGGGCGATTATGGCGGTGCCTGCCCACGATGAGCGGGATTTCGCCTTTGCCCTGAAATACCACCTGCCGATCATTCCCGTGATTGCTCGTCCGGACGACCTGGCCCGCAGCCGGGTGCTCCACGGAACCTACCGCGAGGGTCTGGCCGAGGCACTGCGGGCAGCGGACTATACCTTTGAGGAGCACGAGGGGACGTTGTACGTCACCCTGACCGGTGTCCAGGCGCTCAACTATGCCACCCTGGTGAAGAAATACCTGACTACCCGCTGGACGGAGGTGGTGGGGTCGGGCTGGTTGGCCGTCTTCCCCGATGAAATCATCATCTTTGACTCCGTTGAAATCGACCGGCGCATTATGGTGCGGATGCGCTCGGACAGTGTCGAAGGCGAAGAAACCACCCTCCCGGCCACGTTTATGGGCTACCTGGCAACCGTGCCCTTCTACCGCGAGGTCATCTACCATCAGGAGTATGGCACGCCTATCAACTCCGGCCCGATGACCGGCGTCCCGGGCGAAAAGGCGATTGAGAAGACTATCGAATGGCTGGAGGAACAGGAAATCGGGCAGCGCCGCCAGAACTACAAAATGCGGGACTGGCTGATTAGCCGCCAGCGCTACTGGGGAACGCCCATCCCCGTCATTCACACGGAAGATGGGCTGGAAGTTGCCGTCAGCGAGGACGAACTCCCCGTCCGCCTGCCAGAAGTGGAAAGCTACGAACCGACCGACACCGGCGAGTCGCCGCTGGCTCTGGTTGACGAGTGGGTCCATGTCACGCTGCCCGATGGTCGGCGGGGGAAGCGGGAGACCGATACGATGGGAACGTTTGCCTGTTCGTCGTGGTACTTCCTGCGCTTTGCAGACCCCCACAACACCGAGTCCCTGGCCAATCCCAGAGAACTGCACTACTGGCTGCCGGTCGATATGTACGTGGGAGGAGCGGAGCACGCGGTGATGCACCTGCTCTATGCGCGGTTCTGGACCAAGCTGCTGTATGACCTGGGGGTGGTAACGTTTGCCGAACCCTTCACCCGCCTGCGCAACCAGGGGCTTATTCTGGCGGCTGACGGTCGGAAAATGAGCAAGTCGTTTCAGAACGTGATTACCCCGGACGAGGTGGTGGGCGAGCTTGGAGCCGATGCGCTGCGCGGCTATGAGTGTTTCATCAGCGACTTTGAATTGGCCGTTCCCTGGAGCACCCAGGGAGTTCCGGGGGTGCGCCGCTGGCTCGACCGGGTGTGGCGTATTGTGCTGTCGCCCGAGGAGAACCCTGGCCAGCCTGCGGAGATGCGTGAACGGGATTTGCGCCGCGTCACCCACCAGAGTATCCAGCGCATTGAGCGCGATATCCTCGATTTCAAGTTCAACACGATGGTCGCGGCCCTGATGGAGCTGACCAATACGCTCTACCACGCCCGCGATGCCGGGTTGGTCCACACGCCTGCCTGGGAAGAGGCTACCACCACCCTGCTGCTCCTGATGGCTCCGGTGGCTCCCCATATTGCGGAAGAAATCTGGGAATGCCTGGGACGCCCCTACAGCATCCACCAGCAGGCATGGCCGGTGGCCAACCCCGACCTGGCGGCAGAAGAGGTCATCGAAGTCGTGCTTCAGGTAAATGGCAAGGTCCGCGACAAGGTAGAAGTAGCGGTCGATACGGACGAAGCAACGCTGCGCAAGCTGGCGCTGGAGAACGAACGGATTCAGGGGTTTATGGAGGGGAAGGAGGCCCGCAAGGTCGTGGTCGTCCCCAATAAGCTGGTCAATATCGTCGTATAGGATCAAGATTTCACGGAGAAGAGAGAAAGAGCATAAGGAGGATACATGAAGATGGACTATCAGGAATTGCTCAATGTGGCTCACGAACTGGCATGGCAGGCAGGCAAGATTACGCTGCGCTACTTCCAGACCGACATTACGACCGACCACAAGGCCGATGAATCGCCTGTGACCATCGCGGACCGCGAAACGGAACGCTTCCTGCGGGCCGCCATCACCGACCGCTACCCCCACCACGCGGTCCTTGGGGAAGAGGATGGAGCCAGCGGCAACCGCACCTCTCCCTGGCGCTGGATTCTCGACCCGATTGACGGAACCAAGGCATTCATTCACGGGATGCCCACCTATGGGGTGATGATTGGGATTGAATATGAAGGAGTGCCGGTCGTGGGGGTAGTCAATATGCCGGCCCTGGGAGAAATCGTTGCGGCGGGGCGGGAACTGGGGTGCTGGTGGAATGGCCGCCCATGCCGCGTGTCGCAGGTCTCGGCGCTCGACCAGAGCCTCCTGGTTGCGACCAGTGCCACCAGGTATGAAGCCTGCGGAAAACAGGCCGCATTCGAACGGTTGGTCAATGCGACGGGGATGTTCCGGACGTGGGGTGATTGCTACGGGTACCTGCTGGTGGCGACCGGGCGAGCCGAAGTGATGATTGACCCGGTGATGAGTATCTGGGATGCAGCGGCACTGCTGCCTATCTTGCAGGAAGCAGGGGGAACTTTCACCGACTGGAAGGGGACCCCAACAATCTCCGGGGGGGAGGGGCTTGGAACCAACGGTCTGGTTGCCGAGGAGGTCCTGAGCTTGCTGGCGAGGGCGTGAAGAGGAGGTGCGTTATCAACGAGAACGATATCAAACAGAGACTTGCGGATGCATTTGGGGAACCGCAGGCTACAGCGCTGGCAGAGGCAATACAAGGTTCTTACGTTAATCTGGTCAAGATAAACGATTTCAACGAATTGAGGGACCTTGTCGGAACTCTGACCATACAGGTGTCTAACCTGACCCTGGCGCAGCAGCGCACCGAACAGCGCGTCGAGGAACTGGCGGCGGCGCAGCAGCGCACCGAAGCGATCCTGGCAGCGCTCTCACAGGAAGTCCGCGTCCTCACCCAGAACGTGGACCGGTTGCAAGAGGAAGTCCGCGTCCTGAACGAGAGGATGGATCGGGTGGAGGCGAAGGTCGATAGCCTGTCAGATCGGGTGGATGTTCTGTCAGGACGAACGGACCGGATAGAGCACACGATACGCGATATGCAGAAAGAAATAGGTGGTATGTCCGCAAGTATGGGATACGCCCTGGAAAATGAAGCCTACCGGATATTACCCGCCTTTTTGCAGGAGCACTATGGTATCAAGCTCGCCCGTCGCCTCATCCGTACGGAGATTGGGGGACGGGAGATTAACCTTTTTGGAGAGGGAGAGCGCGAAGGGCGAATTATCACGCTGGTAGGAGAAACGAAAACGCGCCTGGATGAGCGCCGCAAGAAACTGGAAAAGGATATTTTCGCGGAGTTGGAGGAGCGGGTTCGGGCAGTGGTTACGGAGCGGGGTATTGCAGAGGAATCAATTGTGCGGGTGCTGGTGACGCACTATGCCCGGCCGGGTATGCTCCAGGAGGCGCAGGAACAGGGGATTATAGTCGTGCAGAGCTTCGAATGGTGACACAGCAGGAGGGAGAACACGATGAGCGAGCCACGATGCGCCCGCATCATACGCCGCACCGGAGAAACGAACATTGAGCTTTCGCTCACGATTGATGGCCGGGGGCAGGCCGATATCCACACGGGTATCGGCTTCCTCGACCACATGCTGACCCTGTGGGCGCGGCACGGCCTCTTTGACCTGTCGCTCCACGCTCAGGGGGACCTCCACGTCGATGAGCACCACACGGCTGAGGATAGCTGCATTTGCCTGGGGCAGGCGCTCGACCAGGCGCTTGGCGAACGGCGCGGCCTGGTTCGCACCGCCCACAGCTTCGTTCCGATGGACGAAACGCTGGCGTTGGTGGCGGTTGACCTGGGGGGACGGCCTTACTGCGTCGTCCAGGCCGTGTTTGCCACGCCGCGGGTGGGACAGCTCGGGACGGACCTGGTGGCGCACCTGCTCGAAAGTATCGCCTTCCATGGGCGGCTCAACCTGCACGCGCAGGTCCTCTATGGCTCCAACGACCACCACAAGGTGGAAGCCCTCTTCAAGGCTCTGGGAAGGGCCATCGACGCGGCAACCCGCATTGATGAGCGGTTGGGCGGGGCCATCCCCAGTACCAAGGGGGTGGTGTAGGATAGCAGAAGGACAGTCTATGATATAATAGAGGGGCTTTGCACAGGGGTATCCAGGTGTTCAGGTGTCCAATGCTACCGCGGTCCCTGGCAAAACCTGGAACGGGTCAGACTGAGGGAGCATGGTCACATCACAGGCCAGAGTAGCGACGATCAGCAGCGACCTGGATATCGTCACGGCCCGCTCGATGTCGCGGGAGGTTGCCAGGTCCCAGGGGTTTGGGGCCGTAGACCAGGCTCGGATTGCCACGGCAGTGGGAGAACTGGCACGAAACATCTTTCTCTATGCCAAAACCGGGCGGGTGATTATTCGGGGCATCGAGCAGGGTGGGCGAAAGGGCATCGAAATCGTGTGCGAGGACCAGGGGCCGGGCATTGCCAATATCGAACTATCCATGCAAGAGGGCTACAGCACCTCCGGTGGCATGGGAATGGGTATCCCCGGAGCGCGGCGGCTCATGCACGAATTCAACATCCAGTCTCAGGTTGGCGCAGGCACCACCGTGACCTGTCGGAAATGGTGTCCTTGACTTCGGGACCCTTGACCCTTACCCCTTGACAAAAATAGCCCGTCACGTATAGGCATATTTGCGCCATACGTCGTGGCGCTCAAGTTCGCCAAGCAAGGCAAAGGCCACATACTGTGGCTGGCGAGGTCTGGTCCGCAGGAGCATGTTGGCCTGTTCCGGCGTGCGTCCCCCCTTCTTCCGGTTGCACTCACAGCAGGCTGCCACGACATTGGTCCACACCGTTAGCCCCCCCTGCGAACGGGGAATGACATGGTCCATGGTGAGGTTGACCCGCCCCGGCTGTGCGCCGCAGTACTGGCAGGTGTCGTGGTCGCGGGCCAGGACGCCGCGCCGCGAGCACGGGAGCTTGAAGCGTGGCGGTATCCGGATATAGCGAACCAGGCGAATAACCAGCGGGATATCGAATGAATAATGGCACGCCCGAAGTTGGAGTTCGGTGGCCTCAACCAGTTCCGCTTTTTCCTGAAGCAGCAGAACAACCGCACGGCGCACGGAGATAATCTGGAGCGGCTCGTAGCTCGCATTCAGCACAAGGACCCGTTGTGTCACTGCCAACCCCCTTTGAAAACCCTGTTGCATGGCTCCAACCACACTGGCTCTCAAAGGGTTCTGCACGACCTTAGAGAGCCGCAAGCATCGGACAGGCTGATGAAACCGCCCGCACGGACCGCATGACTCTGGCGTGCCAGTAACCAGTGCTGCATATCATCGCATGCATGTACCATCCACACGCGGCAATATTGCAACGCCGGGCTGTGCCTGGTCTGGTATGGGGAGAACGTGGAGCACAACGATAACCTTTGCCAAAGTTCATGTCAGCCTGTGTGTCCTCTGATATCGGAAACTTGAGAGAATGAACCCGACCGGACGAGAAACCGAACTACCTTGTCGAACCAACCTTCGTTTCGTCTGATGCCTCCCACGGCATCGCGGTCATCTCTCGCCCCCCTCACGGGGTCGCATAGGACAGTATAGCGCATAGTGGGGGGATTTGCAAGCCTCTTCCTGAAATTTCCATGACAAGGTCAGGCGTCAGATTCGCCCGTCGGGTCGCCGTGCTGGAACGATGTGGAAGTTGCCTCCGGGGTCATGCGCCGCCGCCGAGACCGTGCCGAATGGCAATGATGGCCGCCTGGGTGCGATCCGTCACATGGAGCTTGCCAAAAATAGCGCTCAGGTGGTTGCGCACCGTGCCTTCGGACAGATGGAGCCGGGCGGCTATTTCTCCGTTGGTGCAGCCCTGCGCCAGCAAATCCAGCACCTCCATTTCGCGCCCGGTCAATCGGTCGGTGAGGTGGCTGGCTGGCTGCTGCTGCCCTCCTCCCACCTGCTTGAGCAGTTTGCCCGCCACAGAGGGGTCAATAAACGACTGGCCGGCCACCGTGCCACGCACCGCCCGGACCACCTCCTCGCGGGGCAGGTCTTTCAGCAAGTAGCCCGACGCCCCCGCTCGGATGGCATCAAACAACCATTCGTCATCGTCGTAGGTGGTCAGGACCAGCACGTGCATGGATGGAAAGCGGACCCGAAGCTGGCGGGTCGCTTCGATGCCGTTCATTCCTGGCATCTTCAAATCCATCAACACCAGGTCGGGTTGCCGACGGGTGGCCAGTTCCACGGCCTCTGCGCCCTCCTGCGCCAACCCCACCACCTCGATGTCCGGTTCGAGGCCGAGCAGCATCGCCAACCCGTCCCGAATGAGCGCCTGGTCATCGCAAATGATCACTCGCATGGTCATACGGTCATGTCCTTTCAATGCATACCTGCACGGTCGTGCCCTGCCCCCGCCGACTGGTAATGGTCAGCGTTCCCCCCACCAGTTCGGTGCGTTCGCGCATTCCCGCCAACCCAAAATGCCCCGATGATAGCTCCTGCTCCGGCGCAAACCCGCACCCGTCATCCTCCACCCGCAGCAGGAGAGCCGAGCCGGACAGCGCGAGTTCGACGCGCAGGGTGCGGGCATTGGCATGATGCGCGACGTTGGCCATAGCCTCCTGCGCCACCCGGTAGATACACTGCTCCACTGTGGCCGTGAGCGGTGGTATCCGCTGCGGCAGCATCAGGTCAAGCTGAAGGTTGGCCCGCTCAGCGGTCTCGGTCGCCACCTGGCGCAGCGCCAGCAGCAACCCCAGGTCTTCCAGCGGACTGGCCCGCAGGTGTTTCAGCGCCCGCCGGGTCTCTTGCAAGCCGCTGCGAGTGACCGCAAGCGAGGTATCGAGCATGGGTCGGATGGCCGAGGGGTCCGCCTCCCAGTAGGCTCGCATCATTTCCAGGTGGACGCTCAGGCCGCTGAGGGTGTGGGCAAGCGTGTCGTGCAGTTCTCGCGCCATGCGGTTGCGTTCGCGGCTGATGGTCAGTTCTTCCAACGTGGTCGCATAGGCCGTCAGCCGACTATTGGCCCGGGATAGTTCGTCTTGCTGCTGCCGCAGCCGCCGTATCAGAGCACTGATGAAATACCCCACCACCAGAAAGCTGACGGTCTGAATCATCAGGACCGTGAGAGGGGGCCAGAATGGGACACCGGGTGGGTGCATCATAGTCAGGTGAAACCCCAACGTCAGCAGAGCCACACTCCCGGTATAGAGCAGGACCGCCCACCAGCCATATTGCCAGGCTGTGAGGATGAGCGCCAGCAGGAGCAACGGCATCTGGCGGAGTTGGATGGAAGACGGGGCGGTTGCGGGCGTGGGGGGAAGACCGGGCAGAAGCAGGTTGACCACGACGATGGGTACCAGTGCCAGCAACCCGATGACCAGCGGGACGAACGCTCCCCCCATCCACGCCCGTGCCGACGGCCAATGCAGCAGAGCCAGCACCAGCAACCCGTCGAGCAGGTGGATAAGATAGTAGATGGAGGGCAAGATGGGCCGCAGATACGACAGGACATCGATGGATGTCAGCGTCAGGAGGTACGCGAGCCAGAGCACGACTGCCAGCGGGAAAAAGTCAACACCAGCAGGTTGTCCGTTGTGACGGTCATCGTTCATACTGATGTATTATAGGGTCCCCTGGCTGAAGTTGTCTGTATGGACCCGGTCACGATTTCCGTCATCCACCCGTGACTATTGTCACGGGTCCCCAGGTGGCCTATTCTGCGGGTTCTTCTGCTGTTCCTGCTTCTTCCGCCGGGGGCGGCTCCGGGGGTCGGCCCCCGCACGTCTCAGGAGACCACAACCCGCGCTCCTCTTCGCTGGCCTGGCTCTCGGCCTCCATCAAGATATCCTGGTAGCGAAAGGCGAGAGGGGAGGCATAGCCAGAGAAAAAGAACCCCTCACCCTGGCGAATGAGTTCCAGGCTCGCCAGACGACCATCAGGCAGCCAGACGTGGAAGAGCACCTGACCGTCCTCGTCCTGTTCGGGCAGGTTGGGGGCTGGTTCGAGCAGCACAAACCCGGCGCCCATCAACTCGCGCATCCCCGTGGCAGCCTCGCTCCCAAAGCACTCGCCTGGTTCGGGCGCGTCGAGACCCACCGGTGCCGCGCTGAACGAGGCCGTGCCGCTGGTAAGCTGGAGCGTATCCCCATCGGTGGTGTTGTTGACCACCGCGGCTGCGAGACCAGTCGGCATGGCAGGGTAGGTCTCGTCGGGACGGAATGACGACTCTGCGGCCAGTGTTTCGCTCACCCACCCCTCCGTATCGGAGGTCACGCGCTCAGCCACACAATCGGCGGCAGTGGCGGTCACGCGGAGGTATACCCACCCCCCCTGCCGATCCAGGATATCCACCTGGTCGCCCGGACATACCTGCCCGACGGTGGTGTCCGCAGCGACCCGCGGCTCTGACCGAATATTCCCCCCATTCTGGATGTACCCGCTCGGGGTGGTTCCTTCGGGCGGTGGGACCTCGCTGGTTTCCCCATCCCCCTCTCCGATGACGGGGGGCACAGCCAGGGGGGTGGGAAGCTGCACCGTCACGGTCATGGTTTCTGGGGCCTGGGTTGGGAGGGGGGTGGGCAGAGGGTTCCGGGTCGGGGAGGGTTCTGGTTCTTCGGTTTGAACCGGCGCGGTTGTTTCCCCTTCTGCTTCCCCTTCCTCCGTCCCCTCGGAGATATCCGAATCTCCGTCTCCCGGGGAAGCCGTTTCGTCTGGTGCGGTCGCTGGTAGTTCTCCGTTCTCCCCGTCGCTATGGTCCGATGCGAGCGAGACCGTGGTCTCGGTAGGGACAGTAGCAGCTTCCGGGTCAGACGCAGCCATCTGGTCCAACCCCACAAACACCCCGACCAC
>DAOTUF010000214.1:0-4633 GCA_034437495.1 Chloroflexaceae bacterium
TCCCGCCGTAAGGCGAAAAACCAGCCCAGGACGACGTTGTGGAATGGTTGGAGTAAAAGAAAAGAGGAGCGCGGTTTCCTCCACGGCCACTGAAGTGGCGTGGCTTCCACCGCGCAAGATTCGGTGAGCGGAACCCTCGGTGTTCTCTATGTCCTCTGGCCTCTGGCCTCGTTGAAAGGAACGCAGGCAGATAAGGATTCCAGGAAGGAGCACCATTGATATGGCCTATATTATTTGCGAACCCTGTATCGGGGTAAAAGACGCCTCATGCGTGGCGGTTTGCCCGGTCGATTGCATCTACGAAGGGGACGACCAGTATTACATCCATCCCGATGAGTGCATCGACTGTGGCGCGTGTGAGCCGGAGTGTCCTGTCACCGCGATTTTCGTGGACGATTCGGTCCCCGATGAGTGGACGAGCTATATCGAGAAAAACCGCAAGTTCTTCGAGTGATACCAGATTCAGCCGCAGATCCTCCTGCGGTGCTGGCTCTCATCCCCCGCGCCCATATCAGCAATAACGCGGCTCCATGGCCAGGGGGAAGTTATGAGCGGCGCAGGAGGGTCTTGCTCTTGCGTTCTGGCGGTGCTCTTCGGGCAAGGGCCGGTTCCCTTTCTCCGTCGCTGGAAAGGGGGAGCAGACTGGGGGGCACCATCCCCTGGAGTTCGCCCCGGCTCTTGCGGGTGAGCGCGAAGACAGCTCGCAGCATGGCTTCATAGGTTGGTGACATGGTTTGCTTGCGGCGCGACATCACCTTCTGCGCGACCTGAACCAGGCTGTCAATGCGATATTCGCGGAACACCTCCCCTCCCCAGGTGAAGGGGGGAACGGTTTTCGGAGCCATATGCACCCCGAAGATATTGCTGCCTGTGCCAATGACGGCCCCGCCTGTGAGATGGATACCGATGCCGAGCTTGACGTGGTCGGCCAGGAACGCCCCCAGTTTCATCACGCCACTGTCCAGGTAGCCCATCCCCTCGATGGCGACCCGTACACTGCCGTAGGTGTTCTTGAGGTCGCTGTTTGTCGTCATCGCCCCCAGGTTGACCCACTCCCCAAGCCAGCTATGCCCGAGAAACCCCTCGTGGTGCTTGTTGCTAAAGCCCTGGATGATGCTGGCCTCCACCTCGCCCCCAATCCGACACACCGGCCCGATGCTGGTTTCGCTGCGAATGCGGGCACTGGAGATGAGCGAACGAGCGCCAATGTAGGCCGGCCCCTGGATGAAGGTAAAGGGTTCGATGTGGGCCGCCTCGTCAATGAAGATGGGGCCGTCGCGGGCATCCAGGACGAGCGGCCCGTCCAGACGCGCTGAGGGGGCCACGTAGACGTGTGCTCCCTCCCGCACCGTCACCTGCGCATCCCCCCCGCCGTAGGTCGGCAGGCGGTGGGCCAGCAGCGGCAGGTCCCGTATCAGTTGTTCCCCCGCCTGCGAAATGAGATCCCACGGATAGGAGAGCAAGACCGCCCGAGTCTCAACGATGCGGGTCTTCATCAGGTGGGCAAAGCGGGTGAGTTCTTCGAGGGTCTCGGTGGCTCCCTGTTCCTGCACATAGTAGAGCACGGCGCTCGCCAGCGAAGGCGACAACCGCGCCCCCAGGAGGGTGCCATCCGTGTCCGTGACATAGACGGTGCCCGGTGGGGACTGGATCAGGTCGGGGAGCCAGTCCAGCGTGAGCGCTCGTCCGTTGACGAGCACCAGCGGGTTGCTCTGGCTCAGGAGTGTGGATATCCCACCTGATGGCCCATATAGCCCCATCAGGTGGGAACGGCAGATCTGGTTGAAGGCGGCATCGGAGGTATCGGAGGCCGGGCCGGTCTCGTCTCGGTCCCAACCCGGGTCCCGGTCCTTCCAGGTTGCCAGCAGGCTCCCCAGACGCTCCCGCATGGTGAATGCTCCGCAGCGGAGGTCATAGACCGGGCGCGTGTAGCTCAGGGGAGCGAAGTGGTGGCAGAGGGCATCCTCAAAGAGAATCAGGGTCATAGTTGTGGGTTCGGTCCTCTCCCTCTCTCTTACCGCAGCAGTTCCAGGATGGCCGCGGTGAGCTTCTGCGGGTCGTGCCGAAGCACCCGCACGGCTCGCTGCTCGCCGGGGTGGTCAAGCGACGCCGTATACTGAATCACCGAACTGGCAAGGTCTGCCTCAATGACAACACTTCCTTCGACCACGACGCCGCGCGTCGAGATACCTTCGCTGCTCATGATGGTTGCTTCCTCATAGTCCTCCGGGGCGAGGTGAACCGGGGTCTGGTGGGCCGCCGCGTAGAGCTGACGCACCTCCGGGTCGATACGGTGAACGTTGACCAGCACGTAGTCCGGGGTGAACCCGCCGTACTGCTTGATCTGGCGGATGTGGTCTCCGACGCTGAAGCCGGTGGTCAGCCCCGGTTCGGTCATCAAGTTGCAGATGTATATCTTGCGGGCAGTGCTCTTCTGGACTTCGGCCCGCAGGTCGTCTATCAGCAGGTTAGGCAGGATGCTTTCGAAGAGACTGCCCGGCCCGAGCACAATCGCGTCGGCCTCGTGCAGCACCTCGCGGGCCAGGCGAGTGATGGGGAGATGGGAGGAGCCAGGAGCCTGACGCGCCGGCTCCGTCTCTGATGCAGTCCCTGGTGCTGGCTCCCCCGATGGCGGCTCCGAATCCGAGGAGAGGAACACCTGTGCAACGTGGTGGGGCGCAAGGATGGGGTCGTAGTCAATGTGCATCACATTCTTGATGACCCCATGGTCCAGGCGGGCGTAGACCGAGGCCGACAGGGGGGTGGGCACGACATAATAGACATTGTGCGCGTGGAAGAGGTTGGAGGCACGGTAGTAGTATTCGACAGGGTCTTGCACGGGGGTGATACAGGTGAGCCGCTCCACCTGCTCTCCCAGGCTCGCCAGAATGAACATCCCCGCTCCCCCCGACAGCACGGCAATGCGGGGAGGTCGCCGGTCGCGCCGATAGCCCAGGACAACTTCGCTGCCCGGGTGCTCCCCCTGGTAGAGGCGGAAGAAGGCAATGCCGCTGAGCTTCCAGATACCCCCGGCGAGCACCGCCCCCCCATAGATGAAGACGAGCAAGCCGCGGGTGGGGTCGGGGAGGAATTGCAGCGTCAGATAGAACAGCAGGGGGGGCAGCGCTCCGTCGCGGTAGGCCCACCCCACCAGACTGACCAACCCCAACACTAGCAGCACGGTGCCCACCAGGATGAACATCAGGGGGCGCAGGAGGGAGAAGAGGGACGAGATTCGCCCGGTGATGGTTTGCATAGGGTGTTATTCCTTTGCCAGTCCAGCTCGTAGTTCGTCGAGGTGAGGGCGGAGGTTGCCAGCACTGCGAGCGACCAACTCGATCAGCAGCAACCCCGCCAGGAGCGCATCCGGGTAGAAGCTGTAGTGCCCCAGGATCAGCCCCCCCTCCGAGGTACACCCGACCAGCAGGTCGGGGGGGTCCTGCGCCAGGCTTTCGGCAATGCGGGCGGTCGCATCCTCGGCCAGTTCGAGCTTAAGGCCGTGGGTGTCCTGCCACGTTTCCAGCCCGGCCATGGTCACGAGTTTTTCGCTGCTGGAGGGGTGCGGCACCACCACCAGACCTTTCTGGCGATATTGCTGCGCCAGGTACGATGCCAGCAGCAGCACCATTTCAAGCTGGTCTATCTGTTCGCCATTTTTGTCTACCACTCCGAGCGCGGTCCCATCGGCCGAGAACGCCAACCCGAGATGAGAATCGCTCTCGCGCACGAGTTTGCGCAGGCGAACCAGGTTGGCCACCACAGGCAGGGGGGTGAACTTATTGAAGAGTGGGTCTGTTTCGCGGTTGATTTCGATGGCCATGGTCTGGCTCTGTTCGCCAATGATTGCAGGCAGGTAGCCCGCTGTGGTGCCGTGGATCGGGTCCACAAAGATGGTCATGGTCGAGCGGCGAATCAGCTCCACGTCCACGTGCCGAACGAGCATCTCAAGGTAGAGGCTCCGCAGGTCGATGGTCGCTCGGACCCCCGGGGTTTCTCCCTGCACAAACGAATCGGGCGGCAGGGGAAAGGAATAGCTGTTGCTGACCGCGTCGGATTCGTGGGGTTCGTGCAACTGCAACGTGTCGGCCTCGCCTGGCTTGAGCAGGACCAGGCCGTTATACCAGTAGGGCTTGTTGCGAGCCGATACGACCAGGGCGGTGCTGGCTCGCCGCTGAACCAGCGCATTGTAGACAGCTGGCAGGGGAGCCGGTGCTGACGCAAGGCTGACGGGCACCTTGTGGCGCTCAAGCATGCGGTAGATATCGCGGGCAAAGAGATTGGCCATAAAGCGCGTATCGTACGCGAGCAGGCAGGGTTCCCCACGACGTTGCAGTTCCTTGCTCAGATGGCTACACCGTTTTCGCACTTGCTCCAACGTGAAGTCTGCGGCAAAGACCCCTTCCCAGGACATATCAGTCAATTGAGGGTGCGCATTCATAGGTTAGCGAAGCGTCCTTCGAAATTCCTCAACAACGCTGAGCATCATGTCACGAATGGCAGAGACCCGTTCTTCGGTGGTCGCTTCAAAGCGCGTGGTAATGACTGGCTCCGTGTTGGAAGCCCGCACAATACCCCATCCGTCGCCAAAGTGGACGCGCACCCCGTCGATTTCCGTCAGGGGGTAGCGACCAGC
>DAOTUF010000215.1:0-4545 GCA_034437495.1 Chloroflexaceae bacterium
GGTGGCGCGGTGAAGCAGAGGCCATAGTCGTCGCCACCCTCCATGGCCAGTTTCCAGAAGGGCGTCTGCATGGCCTCTGCCACGCTGCGGGCCGCCGACGAAACGGGCAACCGTTCTGCCCACAACCGCACCCCCACCCGGCTCTGCTCACAGATATGCCCGATATCGCCGCTCAGCCCGTCGCTTACGTCTATCATAGCGGTGGCGCGGCCCGAGCGGGCAATGATGGCAGCCTCGGGAACGCGAGCAGCGGGTTCGAGGTAGCGGGTTATCAGCCGCTCCCGTACGGCGGCCTCCACGGGCAGGCGGGGGTTAAAGACCAGGTTCAGCCCGGCGAAGGCTTCGCCCACCTCGTCTGTCACCAGCACCAGGTCCCCGGGACGGGCACCGGAGCGCAGGAGCAGATGGTCACGCCGCACCCGCCCGAGCACGGCGATATCCAGAGAAACCCCGCTGCGAGCGCGAGTGACATTCCCCCCGATGACCAGCACCCCGAAGCGCTCGGCTTCGGCCTGCATCCCGCGGTAGCACGCCTCAACCCACTCCACCTCTGTTTCGGCGGGGAGCGCCAGCGAGACCAGCGCAAACTTCGGGTGCCCGCCCATCGCGGCAATGTCGCTCATATTGACCACCAGGGCGCGGCGTCCAAGTTGCTCCGGGGTGATCAGGTAGGGCAGGTAGTGCATCCCTTCCACCTGACTGTCAATGGTGGCGAGCAGCAGTTCTTCGCCCTGGTCGGCAAGGACCGCCGCATCGTCCCCAATCCCCACCAGGACATCGGCCCGGCGGGTGTCCACAATCTTGCCCAACCGTTCAATGAGCGGAAATTCGCCCAGGTCTGACACGCGCATGTATCCCCCTCACCCCAACTCCACGATGCGGACGCCCTCGGCAACCTGGCCCGGTGTGAGATGGTACAGGTGGTCGAGCAGGGCGACCCGGAAGCTGCCCGGGCCGTGGGCGTGCTCTGCGGCCAACTCTGCCGCCAGTCCATAGGCCGCCAACCCCCCGACTGCTGCCAGCAGGTAGTCCTGCTCGACTGCGGCAAAGGCGGCAATCATCGTGGTGGCCATACAGCCCGTGCCGGTGAGGTGGGAGAGCCAGTGGTGCCCATTGTCCACCCCGAGGGTCCGCGTCCCGTCGGATATGACATCGCGCTTGCCCGTGATGGCGACCACGGTCTGGTGTTCCTGCGCCATGTGGCGGGCCACTGCCTCCGGCTCGCTGGCTGCCTCCACGCTGTCAACCCCCTTCACGGTGCCACCCAGACCGCTCAGGAAGCCGATTTCCCCCGCATTGCCCCGCACAATCTGGATGGTGAGTTCCTTGAGCAGGCGTTCGTTGGAGTTGATGCGCAGCGACGTCGCACCAGCGCCCACCGGGTCCAGCACAATGGGCACCTTGAAGTTGTTGGCCTGACGACCAGCAATGAACATCGTTTCGACCCACTCGCGGGTCAGGGTGCCCGGGTTGAGCACCAGCGCCCCCGCCATGCTTGCCATTTCTGCGGCTTCTTCGGCTGCGTGCGACATCACGGGCGATGCTCCCACCTGGAGGGTCACGTTTGCGGTGTCGTTCATCACCACCAGGTTCGTGATGTGGTGTATCAGGGGTTTCTGTTCCCGAATGCGGGCCAGCGCTTCACCAATCTGTCTTCCGATAGGTTCCATCATGTTTCCCTTCCTTTCTTATGGTTCTCATCTGAACGTCGTCGTTCCTGTTCCTCATCCACCACCCTCCGCAGGTGGCGGGCAGCGGCTTCGGGGTCGGGAGCCGCCATCACCGCTGAGATGACCGAGACCCCATCGGCTCCGGCCCGGATGATAGCAGCGGTGTTGTCCAGGGTTATCCCGCCAATGGCAACGATGGGGAGCGTGACTGCGCGGGCAATGGCTGCCAGACCATCCAGCCCGATGGGGTTTCCCGCGTCTGGCTTGGAGCGCGTCCCATACACATCGCCCACCCCCAGATAGTCAGCCCCACTGCGTTCGGCCTGGAGTGCCTGTTCAACCGTTTCGGCAGACACGCCCAGGATGCGGTGGGGACCGATGAGGCGGCGGGCTTCCGGGGGGGAGAGGTCTTTCTGTCCGATGTGAAGTCCTTCGGCGTCGAGTTCCAGCGCCACATCTGCCCGGTCGTTGACGATGAGCGGAATACCGGCCTCGCGGGTTATCTGGTGGAGCGTTCGTCCGATGGCGATGATTTCGTCGGTCGGGGCCTCTTTCTCGCGGAGTTGGACCAGGGTGGCTCCCCCCCGAATAGCCGCCCGAACCACGTCGAAGAGGGAGCGGTCCCCCACCATGGAGCGGTCGGTAATCACATAGACCGCGAGATGGGCGCGGTTCAGGTTCATAGGTACCTTCCTCCCGTCACTTGCGTCACTTGCGTCACTTCTGTTACTTCCAATCGGTCCAGAATACAAAAATGCCGCCCCGTAGAGGACGGCAACAACTTCACCAGTTGTATGCTCCGTTTCCCTACGCTGGCATGATCCAGGTCAGGTTTCCAGGGTCGGCAGTGCGTGCGAACTGCCCTCTCAGCCCGGTATGCCCGGACTCCCCTAACAGACGTGGGTATTTGCACGTTATTATAGCACAGCTTGTCCACCCTGGCATGAGGGGCGCGGTTGGTGCGGTGCCCATCATCCTGCCCGGGTAGGTTCTACACCTCCGGCAGGGGGTAAGGATAGTCCAACCCGAGCTGCCTGAAGATGCCGGGCCACCCCCCTTCGCGCCTCGGCTCAACTTCCTGACGAATGATTTTGTTCCCCTCCAGCACGTAGGTACAAGGTTCGTCCACCAGCGAGATGCGCTTGCCCGTGGGTGGAATGCTCATAAAGCGGTCGGGGAAGGGGGGGATCATCGTGCCGGTGTGGGTGCCGGTGATATTGACGACCCCCTTGATGCGGTTCCCATGGTCCTCGGTCATACGAAGGTTGAAACTGAGGTCGGGGAAGGCAGCCCACAGCGCTTTCATCGATGATATCAGTGCTCGCTTGTTGAGCGGCTGCACGGTCGGCCCGCTGAACACAAAGGCATCGGCCACACATTCATCAACCAGGCTCCAGTCACCCTGTTCTATCCCTCGATGGTACGCTTTTACCACTTCTGCGGTGTTCATCGGCTTTCCTCCTACCAGTTCATCAAGACCACAACATCAATCAATCCCAATCCAACCAGATCCGATACTTTGGATATCATTATCCATATCCATATCCATAGGAAGCAGCATAACACACTAATGCAAAACCCTCCCGCAGATGGTACGACTGCGGAAGGGTTTCGCGTGCTCGGGGGTTGCCTGGAACCAGGCGTTCTTTTGTCAGGATTTAGTAATCCATCCCGCCGGGTGGCATGGCTGGCGCGGCCTTCTCTTCGGGGATGTCGGTAATCAGCGCCTCGGTCGTCAGGATCATGCTGGCGATACTGACCGCGTTCTGCACGGCGCTGCGCGTGACCTTGGCCGGGTCAATAATCCCCTGCTCCACCATGCTGACAAACTCGCCGGACAACACGTTGTAGCCGTAGCTCGTGTCTCCTTTGTCCTTCTGGCAGCGGCGCACGGTGTCCACAATCACGGCTCCGTCTTCGCCGGCGTTCTGCGCGAGGATGCGGGTCGGCTCCTCCAGGGCCCGCCGCAAAATCTGGATACCCACGCGCTCGTCCTCGTTGGCCGGGTTAACACCTTCCAGGGAACTCACGGCGTTGAGCAGCGAGACCCCGCCACCTGGCACGACGCCCTCTTCGACGGCGGCGCGGGTCGCGCTCAGGGCGTCTTCGACGCGGTGCTTCTTCTCCTTGAGTTCTGGTTCGGTGGCCGCTCCGACCTTGATGACTGCGACCCCACCGGCCAGCTTCGCCAACCGCTCCTGGAGCTTCTCGCGGTCGTAGTCGCTGGTGGTGGTCTCAATCTGGGCACGAATTTGCTCGATACGCCCGTGGATGGCGGTTTCTTCGCCTTTGCCCTCGATGAAGGTCGTGTCGTCTTTGGTGGAGACGACGCGGCGGCAGCGGCCCAGGTCTTCCAGCGTCACGCTGTCGAGCTTGCGACCGATTTCCTCGCTGATGACCGTCCCGCCGGTGAGGATGGCGATATCCTGGAGCATCGCCTTGCGGCGGTCGCCAAAGCCGGGCGCTTTGATGCCGAGCGGGTTAATGGTCCCTCGCATCTTGTTGACCACCAGGGTCGCCAGCGCTTCCCCATCAATGTCTTCCGCAATGATAACAAAGTTCTTGGTGTGTTGCAGCACCTTTTCCAGGGTCGGGACGATATCCTGGACGCTGCTAATCTTCTTGTCCGTAATCAAGATAAAGGGGTCATCCAGTTCGGCTTCCTGGCGCTCGGTGTTGGTGATGAAATAGCCCGAGATGTAGCCGCGGTCAATCTGCATCCCCTCGGTGTATTCCTTCTCAAAAGCAACACCCTTGCTCTCCTCAACAGTAATCACGCCGTCCTTGCAACTTTTTCCATCACTTCGGCGATGAGGTCGCCAATTTCGGGGTCGGCCGCGCTAATGCTGGCAACGTGGGCAATGTCGGCCCGGTC
>DAOTUF010000216.1:0-11909 GCA_034437495.1 Chloroflexaceae bacterium
GCAGCACGAAAGATGGTACCAGACACCGGCGGGTCGGAACGGGTCGCGTCGGGCGGAGGCCCGAAGCCACCTTCCCCCGGCCCCTGCATACTATAACCGGCCATCGCCGCGCCACCCTGCTCGAAGTATTTGAACGAGAGCACGTGCAACCCGCTGGTGAGGGTCAGCGTTGCTGTGACCTGCCCGGACGAAGCCGCCGGGTCCGGGCCGCTCACCCCGCCGTTGGCAATCACCAGGTGCCCATCCACCCACAGCCACGACCCATCATCGCTCGTGGTGCGGAAGACATACACGCCATCGGTGGGAGCCAGAAACGCCCGCGTTTGCTCCACGAGGAACTGGTCCTGCACCCCCAACGGCCCGCCATCGCCCCAGTTCAGCAGGCTCCCATCCCAGGCAAAGCTTCCCACATCGTCCCCCCGGACCACCAGACGCGGGTCAAGGGTGCGGCGCAGCAAACTTTCGGACACGCTGCCCAGGTGGTACACCTGTGCCGCAGGTTGCAGCGAGGCATCAAAGAGGACCGGCACGGGTGGCTGATGCTCCTCCGTCACCTCAATCGTGGCTGGAGCCACCCCCTCCGCGTGATACTGGACATACTCCTCTATCAACCCGGCGTGCAGCGTCACCGCGCCCGGCTCGTCAAACCACACGTAGCCCACGACCTCGCGGGTTTCGCCCGGTTCCAGGTCCCCGCCGATGCTCCACCGCCAGGGGTAGCCGCCTGCCTCGCCCGCACATGCCACCTCGCGGTCGAGCGGACCGAGCATCACCCGAAAGAACCCCTCCTCTTTGGGATAGGCCGGGGTTGTCTGCGCCTCGTCCCCAAGGAAACACTCCTGCTCACGGTAGACATAGCCATCGGTGGGGGACTGGCCGGAGATGGTGGTGTTGCCGCTGTTGCGTATCGTAAAGGTGACTTTGAGCACCTCCCCCGCCGCCACCACCGGTCGGTCGTAGGAGACATGCAGCAGTTCGGCGCTGGTCTGGACGGGTGGCTCGTCGGGCACCCACTTGACGCTGTCGAAGAAGATGACCCGCCGCTGGCCGTATGGCTCGCCGGTCAGGTCGCTCAGTTCGACATACCCCCCCGTGCCCGCTTCAAAGGCATACGCTCCCAGGTCAACCCACGTTTCTGCCGTATTGTGGTCCACCACCTGCTCCGCTGCTCCTTCCGCCGAATGGATGCGGTAGACCGCGTTCGTTGAGGCATAGGGCGGGCTACCCAGGCCACACCCCTGCGGAATATGGGCATAGAGCCGGTAATAGCCGCTCTCGGGGAGGGAGGGTCGCCAGGTGGCCGCATTGGTGCTCTCCTCCGCTGCGTCAGTCGCGTAGGTATAGAACGTATGCCCACCATCGCCGCAGGCCGCCCGATACCAGGTGGCGTCAGAGGGGGTGAAACTCGTCTCCAGTTCCTCAATCAGCAGGTCGCCATTGTCGGGTCGCACCGGGTTGTCCATCCCGTTGTTCTCTATCGCCGTGGCCACCCGCTGACGGATGGAGGGGAGGAGCGAGACCACCTCGTCACCGGGGCAGGTGGTGTGGCCGGGCGTCACGTGGCGGTGCCCGGCGATGTTCGCCACCACCGCCCCCGGCGCATACGCCCGGCAGTAGTTGGAGATATCGCAGCCGTAGTAGTAGGACTGCCCGAAGGGGTCAATGTTCTGCTGTGCGGCTTTCCACGCCAGCAGTTCGACCAGACTCTCTTGCATCGCAACGCCCGGCACCACCGAGGCGTAGGTTCCGATGAGCGACACTCCCATCGAGCCGTAGTTGCCCGTGTCGTGGAAGCCCACACCATTGTCGCCCCCGGCGCGACCCTCATAGATGACCCCATCGGGGTCTATCAGGTAGTTGTAGCCCACGTCGCCCCACCCGCGGGTGTGGGTGTGGAAGTTCCAGATGGCCCGCACTCGCGCCGCCCAGTTGCGCTCACTGCTGCCGAGCGTGTTCGAGCCAGCAGTGTGGTGAATCACCAGGTGGTTGACCGTGTGGTAGGCCACTCCCTTGCGGCTCCCCTGACCATCCGGGCATCCCCACGCCGTGCGGCTTACTACGGGCGGCTTGCCCACCGACGCCAGCGCTGCCCCCTCCGTGCGGGCGGGGGTGGCGCTGGTCTGTGGCTTGTGCTCATCCTCCAGTCGCCCATCCACGGTGTTGACCTCAATCCGTCGCACGTCGAGCGGATGGCCACCTGCCCCGGCCCGCACCTGCCAGAACCGCATCCCCTCGCCGGCATAGAGAATGGGACTCCAGAACACGTTGTCGCCATCTTCGGGCAGCCACAGTTCGTGGTCTTCTTCCACGCCCTGCCACGCTTCCCACCCGTTCCCGTCGCGGCTCACCCGTATCTCAAGCGCGGGTGCTGCAAGCTCAGGTTCATGAGCGTGGGTGTGGGTGTGGCTCACCGCGTCGGTCGTTTCCCACCGCACCAGCACATGGGTGAAGGGTTGGCGAGCCTCCGTGACGGGCGAGACATAGGCATAGTCCGAGGGGTCACTGTGCAGTGCCGCTTCTTTCTCGGCGGCGAGGGGGAGCAGCACGGTCTGCTCCGGTGGGCCGGCCTCCTCTGCCCCCTCCTGTCCCTGGTCGGGGGGCGCGGCAAGCACCTGCGGACCGAGCAGCGCCAACCCTCCCACCATGAGCATTCCCAGTATCACGAACCGATGCCAGAAGAAAGAACGAACCATCGTCACCATCGTCATCAGTGTCATCAGCGTCATCAGTGTCACCAGCGTCACCATCGTCACCATTGTATACCTCCAGACCTTTTCCAATACGTTTCAATACCATCGGAACCGGGTTTCTTTTTGTTACAGTTTTGTCATCTTTCTCGTGCTGTTTTCATGATGAACGAGAAAGCGTCTGCGGGGAAGAACAGGAGGGTGAGGAGGAGGTGATGGGGATATCAGATTTGCGAACCCGCCCGGCTGTGGTATACTGCTGCCAGCAAACCAGTGCGAGGAGGATATTCGGTGAAGATTGTCCTGATTGATAACTACGACTCGTTTACCTATAACCTCTACCAGTATCTTGCCGAGCTAGGCGTCACGGTTGAGGTGCATCGCAACGACAAAATCACGGTGGCGGAGGTGGCGGCGCTCCACCCCGACCGCATCGTCGTCAGCCCCGGCCCCTGTACCCCCGCGGAGGCCGGTATCAGCGTGTCCCTTATCCAGGAACTTGGAGCGCATATCCCCATCCTGGGTGTGTGCCTGGGGCACCAGTCCATCGGCGCGGCCTATGGGGGGACGGTGGTGCGGGCCCCCAGGGTGATGCATGGCAAGCTCTCGCAGATTTACCACAGCGGGGAGGGTATCTACGACGGGTTGCCCGTGCCCTTCCCGGCAACTCGCTACCACTCCCTGATTGTGCGCCGCGACGACCTGCCCGAAGAACTGGAAATGACCGCCTGGACGGACGATGATATCATTATGGGCCTGCGCCACCGCGTCTACCCGGTGCAGGGGGTGCAGTTCCACCCGGAGTCCATCCTGACCGACCAGGGGAAAGCCCTGCTGCAAGGGTTCTTGCAATCCTGATACCCGATAGCCCTGTTTCTGGCTCTCGCTCTAGCCCTGGAAGGAATGCCCCGAATTGTATGGAAATTTCCATGGCCACCTTTGACCAGCGCGAGGGGTACAAGCTCATCAGTAGTTGTATCCTGCCGCGCCCGATTGCCTGGGTCTCGACCCGGGACCGCGCCGGGCACAACAACCTGGCTCCGTTCAGCTTCTTCAACGGGGTTGCCTCCAACCCCCCCTCCCTGTCGATTTCCATCTCCTCCACCTCCGACCCCAACCGCCCGCTAGGGACCAAAGATACCCTGCGCAACATCCTGGAGACGGGTGAGTTTGTGGTCAATGTCGTCACCGAGGCGACCGTCGAAGCGATGGTGGAGACGGCCCGGGATTTTCCCGCCGACGAGGACGAGTTCAGCGCAGCGGGGTTGACCCCCATTCCCAGTAAGACCGTGCGCCCGCCACGGGTGGCCGAATCGCCCGTACACTTCGAATGTGTGCTGCATGGCACCATGCAGGTGGGGCGGGGGCCGGGCAGCAGCACGCTGGTTGTCGGCATCATCCAGCACCTTGCCATACGCGATGACCTGGTCAATGAGCAGGGCTATGTGGACGTGCGCTTGCTCCAGCCGGTGGGCCGGCTGGCCGGGAGCGCCTACTGCCAGGTGCATGAGGTCTTCGACCGGAAGCAGAAGGCATGAGCACAACGGTGCTGCGGCGAACGATGAAGCAAGAGAACGGCGCAGAACGACAACCCACCACCTTCTCCCTCGTTCCCCGCTCCTGGTGGCTGCTGATGTTCGTGGTCGCGGTGGTGCCTGCGATGCTGCTCATCCTGCGGCCTGCCCACCTCGTTCCGGACGCTCCCCTCATGGAGGATGGCTACTACAGCTACACGGTCTCCCGAAACATCGCTCTGGGGAGGGGTATCACCATCACCGAAGGGATGGGGACCAACGGGTTTCAGCCATTGTTCACCTTCCTGTCGGTGCCGCTCTTTCGGTTGGCCGGCCCCGACCGATACGAGGCGGTCCGCCTGATGCTCGTCCTGCACTGGCTCCTCTACCTTGCCACTGCCTTCTTCCTGGGCCGTATCGCCAGCGACTATCTGGAAAGCCAGCACGAGGAACGCCCGAGATGGTGGACGACGTCCGCCTTCTGGTTTCCGGCCTTCCTCTACCTCGCCAGTATCTTCGTGTTTCTCCAGCACTTCAACGGCCTCGAAACGGGGTGCCTGCTGCTGCTCTACAGCGTCACGTGGCGATATTACCAGCGGGCCCGCCTTGACACCCTCCGCGGTGTGGGGGTTCTGGGTATCCTCCTGGGGGTGCTGGTGCTTGCCAGAATAGACGCAGTGTTCTTTGTGATGCTGCTTTGCTTCTATCAGCTTGTCTCCCCCGAAGAACCCTCGCTGCGCCAGCGGGTGCAGCGGTTCATGGGGATGGCCGGTCTCTCCTTCCTGGTCACACTTCCGTGGTGGCTCTACAATCTCATCGGGTTTGGTCATCTCATCCCATCCAGCGGGATTGCTCAGCAGACGTGGGCATTCTCGCTCCCGCGGCTCCAGACCGGGTTAACTGCGCTCACCCAGGTGTTCCTTCCGCCGCTGCCGCTCACCTACCTGTCCCGCATCAGTCCGGCGCTCAGTGGGGGGGTCCAGGTCTTGAGCGTCCTGACCATCCTGGTTGCTCTGTGGTTCGCCCGTACCCTCGTGGTCCGTCCGCTGGTCCGTCCGCTGCTGGAGCGGGTTCGACCCCATACCAGCAGCCGAAGAACCGCGGAGTTCGGGGCTATCCTGCTCCTGTCTGCGCTGGTGCTCTTCTGCTGGTATGTCGCCTCGACCCCGGCGATGTATTTCTACCCGCGCTACTTTGCACCAGTGCTCCCGCTCTCCACGCTGGCACTGGGCCTGGGTCTCGCACGGGCTTACCATACGAAGCCAGCGCCCGGGTTGGCAACCGCAGCCCTGGTCCTCCTGGCGCTCCCCCTGCTCGCCTCGGCGGTGCTGCGGCAGGCTGGCCTCTTCTTCTCTGGCAATCCCTACTATCGGGATCAAATCCCTCTGGTCGAACGCCATGTTCCCGACGAAGACTATGTTGCGGCATTTGAGTCCGGGACCCTGGGGTATTTCCACGACCGCACCATCAATCTGGATGGCAAAGTCAACCCGGAGGTTCTGTCTCTGGACCTGGACACGCAGGAAGATTTCATTGAATACCTGAGACGCCGCGGGGTTCGGTGGGCCATCCACCGGACAACAAGCGAGCGGGTGTGGGATAGCTGGTATCTGGTGGATGGCCGGGGGATGTTCGGGTTGTACGAACGTCGGGACCCCGCGGGATCTTCAGAATAACCAGGAGGCAGACAGGCAGACGCGCTATTGGGCAACCTGACGATCCAGCGTGTGAGTGTGACCTACCCGACCCGTGAGGGACAGGTAGCGGCGCTGCACGAGGTATCCTTTCACGTTGAGGCGGGGAGCTTTGTGGCGCTGGTCGGGCCGAGCGGCGGCGGAAAGACCACCCTGCTGCGCACCATCGGGGGGTTGCTCTCCCCATCGGACGGAACTATCACGGTCGGAGGGCTGCCCCCCGACCAGGCCCGTCAGCAGCGGATGGTCAGCTTTTTGTTTCAGCGCCCCGTGCTGCTGCCGTGGAGAACGGTGCTTCAGAATGTTGAACTGCCGCTGCAACTCTTCGGGTGGACACGCCAGCAGCGCCGCGAGACGGCCCATCGCCTGCTCAACCGGGTGGGGTTGGGCGGGTTTGCTCACGCCTACCCGCACCAGCTTTCGGGGGGGATGAAGCAGCGGGCCGCCCTGGCCCGCACCCTTTCGTTTGCGCCTGTGGTGCTGCTTATGGACGAGCCGTTCAGTGCCCTGGACGAGATGAGCCGCGAACACCTGAATAGGGAACTGCTGCATATCTGGGCGACTGCCGTTCCTCGCGCTACGGTGCTGTTTGTCACCCATTCCATCTCCGAGGCGGTCTTTCTGGCCGACCGGGTGCTGCTCCTGTCGGGGCACCCGGGCACTCTGATAGGCGATATTCCCATTGACCTGCCGCGTCCCCGCACGGCCACCCTCTTCACCCACGAACCGTTTTTGCACTGCGTGGCGCAGGTGCGCAGCCATCTGTTCCAGGGTGCGGGAGCCGTCGGGGACGAGCAGTGAGCAATGGGCAGGCAATGCAATGATACGGCGTTCTCTGACGGCTCTGGTGGTCTTTCTGGTGCTCCTGGCCCTGCTCCAGTGGGTCGTACCGGCGCTTGGCGTCTCCGCTTACATTCTCCCTACTCCCGCCATGGTGCTGGCCCGCATGCTCGACCCGGAGACCCGCCTCATGCACCACTTCGGAGTCACGGCGCTGGAGGGGATTGGCGGGTTCGGGGTGGGGAGCCTGCTCGGGTTTGCGCTGGCGGTGGTGTTTGTCCACGCTCGCCCGCTCGAAGATGCCCTCTACCCGTGGGCCATCGTCTCCCAGACCATCCCCCTGGTGGCGCTCGCGCCCCTGCTGCTGATATGGTTCGGCAACGGGATGCTTCCGCGTCTGGCGATGTCGGCGCTCTTTACCTTCTTCCCCGTCCTGGTGAATGCGACCCATGGGCTGCGTCAGGCCGACCGCGAAACGCTGGACCTGCTGCACTCCTACGCCATCTCGCGTTGGCAGCTCTTCTGGGTGCTGCGCCTGCCCAACAGCCTGCCCTCCCTCTTCACCGGCCTGAAAATCGGCTCAACGCTGGCCATCACCGGGGCTATTGTAGGCGAGTTTGCGGGTGCCGCCAGAGGACTGGGCTATCTTATCACTGTCTCGACTTACCACCTGGAGACCGACCAGACCTTCGCGGCGGTCGCGGCGGCCTCGCTCCTGGGGATGGGGTTGTATGCGCTGCTGGTCAGGCTAGAGCGGTGGGTCGTCTTCTGGCAGGAGCAGGTATAATAGAGGGGTCAGGTCGGGATATTCCCACGAGTCGAGTAAAGGAAGGGAGAGAAGATGAGACAAGCGGTTCTGGGGCTTCTGGTGACTATTCTGGTGCTGGTTGGGGGGGCAGGCGGGTGCGATATTCCACCAGCTTCGCCACCGCCATCCCCTCCCCCCGGCGGACCTGCCGACGGTGCCCCGGAGGTTCGCAACGTCTCCATGCGGCTCCAGTGGATTCCGCAGTACCAGTTTGCAGGCTACCTTGTGGCGAAGGTCAAAGGCTACTACGAGGAAGCGGGGCTGAATGTCTCGCTCCACCCCGGCAGTCCCGACTTTGTTCCCCTTCCCCTGGTCGTCAGCGGCTCTGACACGTTCGGGAGCACGGGGGCGGATACCATTTTCCTGGCGCGTCAGAAGGACATCAAGGTGGTGGCGCTGGCCACGGTGTTCCAGACCAGCCCGGTGGGATTTATGGTCCACAGCGGTTCGGGCATTGAGGAGCCGCAGGACTTTGTGGGCCGCACCGTCGGCGTGTTCTATGGCGATAACGTGGAGACGGAATACCGGGCGCTGCTTTCTGCGACCGGGGTCGAGCGGGAGGCTATCAACGAGGTACCGGCCCAATTCAACCTGGAACCGTTCTTGAGCCGCCGCGTCGATGTCTGGCCGGTCTACGTGACTGACCAACCCGACCTGGCCCGCCGAGAAGGGGCGGAGGTGGACCTCATCGTGGCGCGGGACTATGGGGTTGTCCTGATGGGGGATGTGCTGTTTGCCAGCGAAGCGTTCGTGCGCGAACACCCCGACGCGACCCAGGCGTTTGTGAGCGCCACCCTCCGCGGGTGGGAGGATGCCGTGACCTACCGCGACGAGACGGTGTCCCTGATAGCCGAGTACAACCCGCAGCTTTCCCGCGAGCATCTCAAGTTTGAGGGAACGGAGACCATCAAGCTGGTGCAGTATGGGGACGGGGAGCGGTGTCTGGGCTGGAACGACCGCGAGCGGTGGGAAGCCGAGCAGCAATTGCTGCTTGACCTGGGCCTGCTCGAAACGCCGGTGGCCTTCGAGGAGGCGGTGGATAACCGTTTCGTGGCGGAGTACCACCGGCAGCGGGGGCGGGAGTGCGAGGGCGGGGAGTGAAAAGACCCCCCCCGCGGGTACCAGACCCGCGAGCGGGGGGCTTCTCTCTGGAGACGCGGACGCGGGTTGCTGCTACTCCATCGCCTCGTCAACGATTTCCCGCGAGAGCGCGTAGGGGTAGACCTCCACCAGTTCCGCCGGCGTCATCTGCTCCCCATCTTCGGGCGTGATAAAGTGCATCAGCACCACCGACGCCCAGTAGTCGTTTTCATACTCGGTGCCCACCAGTTGGACCGGCACCCCGTCGCTGTTGACCGCGTGGCAGGCCACACAGGTGACGGGGCCGGTGTATTCCCCATCCGGGCTGAACTGAAGCGCCTGCTGGTGCGTGGTCTGGTCGGAAGCCCCCTCCCCCGTGCGGACACTGTAGAGACCGTGAATGGACTCGTGGCACGACTGGCAGGCAATATTGGCGTGCCCCTTGGAGTAGCGGAACAGCGAGTATTTGCCCTGCTGGTCAATCGGGAAGTAGGCCCCGCCCATGCTCTCGACAAAGGGGGCCACGTGGCAGTCGGCGCAGTGGGGTTCGCTCGCCGACAGCCACCAGTCCTCGCCCGCCGAAGCGTCGGCATAGGTCGCTCCCTCGGCCACTTCGGGCAGCGCTGCCGGCACGTGGTCCTTGTAGTAGGCGACCAGCGGGTTGCCCTCTCCTCCCACCTTCGGGTCCAGGTAGTAGTCTGCGTAGGCGTCCACATCGTCCGAGCCGGTGACGGCCAGGGCAATTTCTTCCAGCGTCAGGGAGCGCAGCGTTTCGTCCTCACCCGGGTTATTGGCATGCACCAGCGTATCGGCGTGGTAGAGCGCCTGGGCATTGTGGTTGTGGCAGTTGGTGCAGTAGAGACCGCGAAGCTCACCATCCACAGTGGCGACATTGGTCAGCAGATATTCTCCCACGGCGTTCAAGAAGAAGGGCGGTCTGGCATCGGGGTTGGCGTGGGCGTCGCGCCGCAGGTAGCACCCGCCGCCGGCCTTCCGAATATCGCCATCGGAGAACCGCGGGGTCCCATTCTGGTTGATCGGGCTGAACTCCGTGCCGGAGATGTTCAGGTCGGGGTTCTGCATATGGGTCGGGTGGCACGTCTGGCACGACTGGGTGCGCCCGAAGTCGTCTTCGTCGGCGACTGCCGCCAGGTGGACCATATGGATGGACTCGGTGAGCGGGTTGAGCGGCTCTTCTGGCGTCTCGTCGGTAGAGCGCAGCCGACCCTGCACGTTGTCGCCGTGGCAGTCGGCGCAGTGGACGGGTCCCTTGCTCCCGAGGCGGTTGGTGGCCGCGTCGGGGTCATATTCCGCCAGAAAATCGGTATCGTGCTTATCGTCGTGCATTTCGAGAATACCAATCATTGAGGCGCTCAGGCGGGCCATATAGTCGCTGACATCGGGGTAGTTCTCGACCCAGTAGTCATATTCCGTCTGGTAGAGGCTGTAGTCGTTTTGCCCGAAGCGGTTGGCGCGGTCGGAGCTGTGGCACCAGACGCAGTTGGGGATGTCGACGGGGTTGGTGCCGATGAAGCTCACGATATCGCCGCTGTAGGCGTCCTCCATCGGGTCGCCCGGTACGCCATCTGCGCCCACCGCGTGCATCGTGACCCGCGAATACTGGTAGGGCTGGAAGTGTGTTTCGTCGATGGTGCGGTGTGAGCCACCCCCAAGCACCCCGTCATCGAAGGCGGTCAGCGGCAGGCCGAGCGCGTCCCACAGGTGGCTGGCCGTGAGAATGAGCGGGATGTTCGAGAGGTTGCCGTAGCGCGAGTCGGTGAAGACGACATTCCCTCCATCTTCGTCGGCGTACACGGCAAAGCCTTCCATGGGCATCCCGGAGGGGCCGTGGTCCTTCTGGATGCGGATTTCCTGCCCGACGTGCAGCCGGTCTTCCTCCGTCGCCTCGTCGGGTATCGAGCCTTCCAGGTCTTCGTAGATGTACAGGTGGGTCCAGACATAGTTGGCGAAGTTGTCGCCGGGGTCGTTCATGTCTCCATCACCGTTCACATCCTTGGCGATGCTCCAGTATTGCATCTTGTCGCCTTCAGAGTAGGTGTTCTGGTCTACCCCATACTTCAGCGCCACACCGTCGTCGGGTGACAGGAGCTTCGGCATCGGTTCTTCCACGCTGGAGCCGCGGACGGCCTGCGCCTGGATGCTGTTGTAGGGCGGGATGACACAACAGTAGCTCATATTGAAGCCCACGCAGTGCATCCCCAGTTCGTAGTTGATGAAGATGTTGTAGAGGTTGGGCGGCAGGAAGAACGCCTGCCCGTTGATGTCTGCGGTTGCCAACCCGCTCAGGTCGAAGGGCAGGCCGGAGGTGGCCACAAGCTCGCTGTCCGTTTCGGCTTCGGCTTCGGCTTGTGGTTCTTCTGGCTCATCGCTGGCGGCGGTTGACAGGTCGCCCACCGAACCGGCCAGGAAATCGGTCAGGAGTTCGAGGTCCTCCGACGGAATGATTTCCTCGTAGTTTTGGGGCATGGTGTCGGTGAAGCCGGCGGGGATATCCGCCGAGGGGTCCACCAGGGAGCGGTGGAGGTATTCACGGCTGTACTTCGCCCCCATCTGCTGCAAGTCCGGCCCTACGAAGTTGCCGCGTTCGTTGTAGCGATGGCACGCAAAACATCCGTGGGTCTGGAGCAGGTTGATCCCCACCTGAAAATCAACGCCTCCCACCAGCACGATTTCTTCTTCGCTCGGCTCGGTGCCGATGCTCCGCAGGTAGGCAATGGTCTGCCAGCGCTCTTCCTCGGTGAGCATGGGTTCGAAGGCGGGCATGGCCGATAGGAAGGGGGGTTGCAACCCGCCCTCACTGAGCCGCCAGAAGAGGTAGTCGTTTCCCAGGCGGCTCATCAAGACCGCGTCGGTCAGGTCAATCGGTCGGGGATTCATGCCCGGACTGAAGGGTCCATCGCCCTCCCCCGTCCAGCCATGGCAGATGGCACAGTTCTGCGCCAGGTAGACTGTTTCGCCTGCCTGCACGATGTTCTGCTCATCGAGCGAGAAGGGAGCTTCGACCCCTTCATACGCTTCGGGAAGCTGCGCACTCCACCGTTCGCGCTGCTCATCCGCCAGGATAGCGATAACCGTATCGTCTCCTTCAGGTTCAGGTTCGGGTTCGGGTTCGGGCGTAGCCTGCGACACCGGCGACTGCGCCGGGGCGCGGGTCTGAACACACCCGCTGAGGAGAACGATTCCCATTCCTACCACCAACAAAAAAAGCCACCCGTTCTGTGGCTTCCAGATCCCGTTTTGCCTCATAGCTTATCCCTTCCGTCGTATCCAGAATCCCCGCGGCTGCCCCACCCCGGCTGTCACGTGTTCTGTGTTGAGAGAGGCT
>DAOTUF010000217.1:0-4593 GCA_034437495.1 Chloroflexaceae bacterium
TCGGGTGGATGAGCGTGGCCGGCTGGACGGCCATGGGCGGGTCGGAACTGGGCACCAACCGCAAAGTCCCCGAAGGGCGCGACCTGTATGCCATTGCGCGGACCCTGGAGAAGCACGGGATTGAGGGTCTCCTGGTTATCGGAGGGTTGGCGGGATACCAGGCATCCCACCGCCTTTCGATGGAGCGCGATAACTTTCCCGCCTTCAATATCCCCATTATCTGCATGCCCGCGACCATCAACAATAACCTGCCCGGCTCCGAACTGAGCATCGGGGCGGATACGGCGCTGAACAACATCGTCCAGGCAGTAGACAAGATCAAGCAGTCGGCGGTGGCATCGCGCCGCTGCTTTGTCGTGGAGGTGATGGGGCGGCACTGCGGCTACCTGGCGCTGATGAGCGGCCTGGCCACCGGCGCAGAGCGGGTCTATATCCACGAAGAAGGTATGAAACTGGTGGATTTGCAGCGCGACTTGAACCACCTGGTGCGCGGCTTCAAGGAAGGCAAGCGGTTGGGACTGATGATCCGCAGCGAGGGCGTGCATGATGTCTACAACACCAACTTTATGTGTGCGCTCTTCGAGGAAGAGGGCAGCGAACTTTTCGATGTTCGTCAGGCCATCCTGGGACACTTGCAGCAGGGCGGCGACCCCTCCCCCTTCGACCGCGGGTTGGCCACGCGGCTGGCGCTGAAGTGCGTCAACTTCCTCATCGAGGAATCGGACAACGATATCCCACGCGGCGCGTTTATCGGCTTGACTGGCGGAAAGGTCCAGTTCTTTGACCTGTACGACTTGCCCCGTATGATGGACCGGAATTATGGTCGTCCCCGGGAGCAGTGGTGGATGGATCTGCGAAACATTGCCCGGGTGCTGGCGCAGCCCGGCCCCCAGGCGTGGTTGGAGGAGTGACCTGGTGAACAAAGCCCCGCCCTCTCCCCGGGCGCTCGGACCGGTGGCGCTGCTCTCGCTGCTGGTGCTGCTGCTCTTCTGGTACCGGCCACCGGCTCGTCCGCGCATTGCCCCCCCGGGGGCTATCCCCGGGGTCGCCTCGTCCGGGTGGACCTACCTTTCCGAGCGGGTCTGGCCCACTCCCATCACGTTTTCTGCTTACCAGCCAATCCAGCGCGTTCAGCTTGACGTGGTCAGCGCCAAAGGTCTCTACACAGCGCAGGAGCAAAGGGACCTGGCAAACGAGGTTGAGCAGGCGCTCACCTATGTCAGCCAGCGCTTCGGGAGGGGACCGGCTGGGGCTATCCAGGTCTACGCGGGGGAGGAGGCCGGGTGCAACCTGAACGGCCTGGCCTACACCGACCAGCGTCTGGTTCAGGTGTTTACCTGTGCCAGCCTGCCGCGCCACCGTGCCGTCAACATTCTCGCTCACGAAATGGTGCATCAACTGGCGCACGATGCCTACGGCGACCGCCACCTTCAGGCCGATATGATCCTGGCGGAAGGGTTGGCAACCTGGGGTGCGGGGCGCTACTGGCTCGGTCAGACCCCCACCTTCCAGCAGTTCGTGCGCGAGAACTACCAGGACTCCCAGGATAGTGGGCTATTGCTGCCGCTGGCGACCACCTATGTCGGGCGCTCGATAGATGATATGAACCGACTCTACTATCAGTGGGCAAGTTTTGTCGAATACCTGATCCAGTCTTACGGACGAAACAAATTCGATGCGTTGTACGTCACAGGAGATGGGAGTCCGGGGTCTGCCGACTACGCAGGAATATATGGCAAGAACCTGGATACGCTCGAACGGGAGTGGCAAGCCTGGCTTGCCCGGAAGCCATAGTGATAGGGATGAATCATCAGTGAGACAACACCATGCATGTGACGATACGCAAGAGAGGGCTTTACGCTGCTGACCGTGACCGTTCCGTTCACCAGAAGCGCACCAGCACCCGACGCCGCTGGTGGCTGGTCTTCCTGACGCTCATCGCGGGGGTAGTGTTGTTCCCGCCCGCCATCATCGCCTACGTGCTCACCACCACCAACCCTGCCTGCTATACCGAGCCTGCCAGCATCCCGACCGAGCGGGTGGCGGTGGTTTTTGGGGCCGGGGTGCGCCCCGACGGTCGGCTCTCTCCGATGCTGGCCGACCGGGTGGAGGGGGCTATTCGCCTCTATGAACTCGGGCGGGTGCAAAAGCTGCTGATGACCGGGGACAACAGCCAGATCGAGTATAACGAGGTGATCGCGATGAAGCGCTATGCGGTGGAGCAGGGGGTTCCGGCCCAGGATATCACGCTGGACTATGCCGGGTTCAGCACCTACGAAAGCTGCTACCGCGCCCGCGAAATCTTCGGGGTGACGCGGGCCGTGCTCGTCACGCAGCGCTACCATCTGCCGCGGGCTATCTACACCTGTCGCCATCTGGGAGTTGAGGCGGTTGGTCTGGGGACGCCGGACTGGGGGGTCTATTCATCGCACCTCATGCAGCGGTATACGCTGCGCGAGATACTGGCGACGTTCAAGGCCCTGTGGGACGTGCATATCACCCATCCGCTGCCAACGTTCCTGGGGCCATACGAGGGGATTGAGTGAGGCGGGTGGGGGCCGGGTGCGGCTACGAGGTCTGGCGCAGTTGCGTTGACGAAAGGTCAACCCGGAATTCCTCCTCGGGCAATTCCACGAACATGTCCTTGAAGGTGGGAGGGATGGGCAACTCAGAGAGCACGTGAAAGGTTCCGTCTTCGAGCCGTCCCGCCACCAGAAAGCGGCATCCGGCCCTCCGGATGGCATCCAGGGCTGCAAGCATCCGTTTCTTCCCGCCATAGTAGTATGGCGAGACCAGGCGCTTTGCCGTGTCGTAGCCGATGATGAACACACACCCGGGGAAGAGGGCGGCTTTGTCCCGAAAGAGCGGGGACCGCGAGAGGATGACGGTGTGGTGAAGGGCAAACTGCTCCAGTCGCCGGTCCACTTCCTCCAGGCTGAGGGTGCCCTTATCGGCGTTGATAACGGGCAACTCAAAGAAAACGGGCAGGTGCAGCCAGGCAGCGGCGGTGCTGGCAAGGTGCCGGTGTCCTTCGTGGAGCGGGTTGAACGACCCGGAGAGAATAGCCCCGCGGATGGGTTCGTCGGCAACCTGGTGTTCGTCGGGGTAGACCGTGACGGTCTGGACGGCTCCGATCATCAGGCGGCTCAGCGGGTCCGTAAAAGCGGTATGGTTCTCGCGCAGGTATTCGCCCGGGGCCAGGTCCAGCGGGCGGGGGGTGGTAAGCTCGCAGGCGTGGGCAATGGCGTAGACCAGCAGCTTGCTGACGATAATCTCTTCGCCGGCGCGGTCTCGCAGTCCCTTTTTCATCTGGAGGTCATAGGTTGTCAACCCCTCAATGCTCTGGACCGCGATGGCGCAACGGTGTTCTCCCTGTTTCATGTAGTTGGTGGCGATGGTGGCGGTGCATCCGACTCCCAGAAGCAGGGGAGCCCGCTGGATGCCCTCCAGGTGGATCGCTCGTTCATAGGCTTTGCGAGCCATGGCGATGGCCGTTTCGGTGGAGACAAATTGGGCCGGTCGTTCGCGCACGAGGTCAACCAGCGATGCGGCGGAATAGCGGTCGGTGGCCTCCAGGATGGTGTGCGATGAGCCGGCCACGCGGTGGAGCGACCACAGCGCCAGACTCCCGGCCCCCGCAAATTCCAGGACGAGTTTGTGGGGAAGGCGGTGGATGTGCTCAATAATATGGTGAATGTCTACATCATCGAACATTCAGCGTCCTTACTGTTTGCATCGGTTTCTCTCCCTATTATAAAGCCTTTTATCCCTGTGACAAGTAAAGGGCTGCCTCTCTGGTGTTTCTGGGATGCTCCCCTGCCTCATCCTCATGGTCGCATCCTCCTCCAGACCACGGTGATGAGGAATACCCCGCCGTAGTAGCTGAGCAGGAACCACAGCGGGAAGGGGGGGATGGAAAGGGAGGCCCAGGGGAGTTCCGCCAGCTTTGAGGCTCCCGCGGTCAGGTAGGCCAGGGGCACCCAGGCCATGAGCCAGAGCCACTGGCTCAGAAACGTGACCACCCCGCCTATCCAGGCAGTCCCGCTCACCAGGCTCCCCACCAGGCTCCCACCCAGGGCCACCGTGCTCAGCAGCATAATGGGGGGAACGACCGGTACCAGCAGGACGTTGGAGAGCGGGGAGACGAGCGAGAGGCTGCCGAAGGAGTAGATGATGAGCGGCAGCACGAGAATCTGGGCGGCCAGCGTTGCCGAGAGGGTATCGGTGATCATCGTGAAGGGCGGCCAGCGCAGGGGTGGGACCTGCTCAAGCCGCTGGCGCACCGGTGAGCCAAACGCCATCAGGCTGGCCGTAGCCAGAACTGAGAGTTGAAAACCGGGGTCCCAGAGGATAAGGGGGTTCCAGAGGGTCAGAAACGAGCAGGCTGCTAGCAGGAGGGTCCAGGGTTCGGTCTGGCGTTCGGTGGCCGCTGCCAATACGACGAGCGTTGCCATCACCGCGGCCCGCAGCACCGTGCCGGTCGCCCCCACAAACAGCGCGTAGAGCCAGATAACCCCGACAGAAGCCCAGAAGGTTGCCCCGCGCCGCAGACGCAGCCGTCGGGCGGTGCGGCTCACGACCGATGCGACCAGG
>DAOTUF010000218.1:0-8990 GCA_034437495.1 Chloroflexaceae bacterium
CATCATCACCAGTGTGTACCTCCTGGTGAGCAGCGCGACGGTCCTGCTGAGCGCCCCCGACGACCTGACCCTGGGAAACTGGCTCATGGGGAGCGTGCCGCTGCTCCTCAATGCCGGGCTTTTTATGGCCTTTCTGCTCATTATCTCGCCGCTGGTCTTTCCGGCGGGGTGGCGGTTGTTCTTTCTGGGGTTGGTGGCGCTGGCCTTTTCGCGGAACTTCATCAGCGGGCCGGTGGAAGACGCGCTTCCCCCCCTGGCCCGAACGGTGCTCGGCGGTCTGCAAACCATCCTGAGCTGGCCCCTCGTGCCCGGCTTTAGCGGCTTTGCGCTGGCGCTGAGCCACGAATTCAGCATACACGCCCTGATTGTGCTGACCGCTCAGGTGTCGCTGCTCGTCGCACTGCTTGGTCTGTCGCTCTATGCCTTCTCCCAACGGGAACTGGTCTTTTCTGGGGAGTAGCAGCGATGTTGTCCGCTCCCTCTTCCGCTCCTTCTTCCGCTCATCCCCCGTGGAGTGCCCCTGTCTCCTGGACATGTCGTACAACTTTTTCCCCCATCCTCTGTGAAATGCACCCGATAGATTCCCGTGCTCCGTCTGCTATAGTAGGGGCAAGCACCCCTGCGAATAGCTCGCGGGCAGCAAGACGAGAGGGAATGGAGACCCCATGAATGCGGTTCATCAGCAGCCCGAAACCCGGCAGCAGCACCCGGAGGAAGACACCGCGCCACCGAATTTTGAAGGGCAGAACCTCACCGACCTGAACTTGAGCGGGGCCGCCCTGAGTGGGGGCAACCTGAAGGGGGCTACCCTGTGCGGTATGAACCTGCAAGGGGCCAGCCTGGAGGACACCAACCTGATGGATGCGAACTTGAGCCACGCCAACCTGCGCGGGGCTTCGCTCATCTGGGCGTCTATGGGGGGGGGGGGCCTGGAGGGAGCCGACCTGCGCCGCGCAACGCTGAGCTGGGCCTGCATGAGCCGCGCCAACCTGCGCGGGGCCGACCTGCGCGAGGCAACCATGGACGTGGCCCGGCTGGAGCAGGCCGACCTGCGCGGGGCCGACCTGCGCGGAGCCAACCTGGAATGGGCCGACCTGCGTGGAGCCAACCTGGAGGGGGCACGGATGGAAGCATCCGACGGGTTGCCGGCCACCAACCTGGTGGGCACCGACCTTTCGACGGCCAGGCTCCACGATGCTACCCTGAACGGAGCCGTCTACGACGCCAGAACCAGATGGCCCGGGGGATTCAATCCTCTGGCGGCAGGAGCCAGAAAAAAGCCATAAGCGCCTGACTTGAACAACGAGTGCTCATTCTCAACGTGATACTACCGTCTTCGTCTTCAGACCAACTTGCCCGCACCTTTGCCCGAATCGTGCAGCCTGCTCCCCCCTTCTACCGGGCGGCGGTCCAGCGCATGGTTCGGGACTATGCCCCCTTTGCGGGGGGGCAGCATGACCTGGCGCTCCTGGATGCGTTTCTGGCGCAGGACCAGCAGCCCTGTGCCCTGCTGCTGGCTCCCACCGGGCGGGGCAAAACCTCCCTCCTCATCCACTGGCTGGCGCAGGTGGCCACCCGCCAGCAGTGGCATATCATCTTCATCTCCATCAGCTTGCGCTACCAGACCGCCAGCCCGGGCATCACGCTGCGGGCGCTGGCCCAGTCGCTCGCGGTATTCTATGGCGACCGCGAACACCGCCATATCTACAACCGCTCGCCTGACCAGCTTCGCCCCATCATTGCCAACTATCTCCGCACTCCGCTGCCCTCACACTCCGACGACGGACGCCGCCTGCTGCTGGTGATCGATGGACTGGATGAAACAGCGGGGTGGAGCATCGGGCGGGATGTGGTTTCGGCTGCGGGGACCGCTCCCCCGGAACGGCTGCGGGTGGTGGGGTCGGTGCGGCACCAGAGCGCCACTACCCGTCAGCACTGGTTGGATATGCTCGGGTGGCCCGACCACCAGACCGCAGACCTGACCCTCCCCGACCTGAACCCCGAGGATGTGACGGCCCTCCTGGACCAGATGGTCCGTCCACTGGAAACACCCGAAACGCCCACCGCGTCCGAAACGCCTGAAACGCCCGTATCTCCCCTTGACCTGCGAGCCGAGATTCGCCGCATCAGTATGGGCGACCCGCTGGCGATGCGCCTGCTGGTTGAGGCGATACAGGTGGGCACCCTGTCCCTTGCCAGTCTGGAGCACCTGGAGCCGGGGTTAGAAGCCTACCTGCGGCACTGGCTGCGAGAGCACGAGCACGAACACGAACGCGAGCCTGACCACGACCGGCGTGGTCAGGTTTCCGCCATCACGATGCTGACCGGGCTGTGTGCGACGGCCATGGGGACCCTGAGCAACCGCGACCTGCTGGAACTTGCCCCGGAGGTCTTCCCCGATGCCCGGGCGGTGCAGCGGACTGCCGCCGCAGCGTCCCACCTCATCGTGGGGGACGGCAGCGACGACCACGGCTACGTGTTCGAGCATCTGCGCCTGCGCGAACTCTTTCGGGAGCGGGTCTTTGCCCCTCCGCAGCGCGACCAGTTTCGGCAGCGCTTCGTGACCTACGGGCGGGAGTGGTTTGAAGGCACCCGTCCCACCCTGACCAGCTACGTCCGGCGCTACTGGATTGAGCACCTGGCCGAAGCCGGGGCGTGGGACTTCATGCGGGTGGTGCTGACCACCATGCTTCCCCGTCGCAAAGGGCAGCACCAGCCATGGGTCACGGCTCGCTTTGCCGTTGAAGGGAACTACGTTGGCTACCTGAGCGACCTGGACATTCTCTGGAAGTGGGCCGAGCAGCAGCACGACCTTGTGACCGGCTTTCGCTGCGCCCTGATTGCCAGCACCATCCGCAGCCTGAGCGGAACAATGATGCCCGAGCTTCTGGCGGCGCTGGTGACGGTTGGCACCCCCGATGGGCAGTGGAGCGCTGCGACCGCTCTCAAGCACGTGCGCTATATTACCGCGCCGAGCCAGAAGGTCAAAGCCCTGCGGGCCCTGCTCGCGTGCCGCGCGTGTTCGCCTCCCTATGACCTGGCCCTGGAGATAGCCCGCGAGTTTCCCGACGAGGGGTGGCAGGCCGAAGCGCTGGCCGCCATTGCCGCGCACCTTCCCGACCCCTGCGGGCCCGAGGTGCTGGACACAGCCCGCGCCATGCACGACGACGAAGCACGAAGCCGCGTCCTGACCGCCATCGTGCCCCGCCTGCCTGCCGAACAGCAGCCGGCGGTCTCTGCCGAGGTGCTGACGAGCATTCGCGCCATTGCCCGCGAGCGGTCGCGCATCCGGGCGCTGGCGGCCTTCGTGCCCCACCTCCCCGGCTCGCTGCTCCCGGATGCCCTCGACATCGCCCATTCCATCACCAACCGTCGGTCGCAGGACGAAGCGCTGGCGGCGCTGGCTCCCCACCCCTCAGCGGCGCAGTGGCCGGAGCTTGCATCCAGAGCGCAGGAGACCGCCCCTGCCCATCGGGACAGCAGCGAAGAACCATGGACCGCGGAAGACTGTTTGCAGCGCCTTGACGCAGCCCGCGCTATCACCAGGCCCGGAGAACGGGCCGCAGCCCTCATTGCGCTGGTGCCCCACACCCCGCCCTCGCAGCGGCACCGGGTGTGCCCCGAATGCCTGACTGCCATCCGCAACGTGACCGACGAGTGGCAGCGGGCCGAGATGCTCATTGCGCTCTCCTCCTACCTTCCCGCTCCGCTCCTGCCCCACGCCCTCGCCGTTGCCCGAACCATCACCGACGCCTGGCAGCGAGCCGAGGTGCTGGTGTCCCTTGCGCCGTTCTTCCCCCCCGACCAGCAGCCTGCTATCTACGCCGATACGCTGACCGACTCCCAGGTCATCGCCGATGGGGGGCCGCGAGCCGAGGTGCTGATGGCGCTGGTGCCGCACCTCCCTCCCCACCGACGGGTCGACATCTGCACCAGAACCCTGGCAGCCACGCGGTCGTTCCCCGATAAGCAGCACCGTATTGTCTCCCTGCTGCGCCTCGCTCCTGCCGTGCCGCCCCACCAGCAGCTTGACGTCTATGTGGAGGCGCTGGCCACGGTACAATCAGTCACCAACCCGAAATGGAGCACCGCCATGTTATTCACGCTGGTGCCGCACCTGCCAGCGAAACTGCTCCCCGAGGTGCTGGCCAGCGCCCGCACCCAGACCGACCCGTGGTATCGGTTTGAGGCGCTGCGGGCGGTTGCCACGACGCCCCGCCTCCCCCCGGAGCAGCACCACGAGGTATTGAACGAGATGCTCGCCCTCGTCCGCACCTTCTCCGACGCCGCCGCCGACGGATGGCAGCAGGCCGAGGCCGTGCGGGTGCTGGCTCCACTCCTGCCCCCTGCCCTGATGCCGGACGCCTGCACCATCGCCCGCGCCATCCCCCACGAACTCCACCGCACGCATACGCTGGCTGCGCTGGCTCCCCACCTGCCCGATACGCTCTTCATAGAAGTGCTGGAGACGGTGCGCCTGGTTGAAAACGAGAAGTGGCGGGCCGAAGCGTTGATGGCGCTGCTCCCGCACCTGCCGGAGCCGCTTTTCCCGGCGGCGCTTGCCGATATCCGCCAGACCCCCGACCCCGGGAGCCGGGCGCGGTCGTTTGGTGCGCTTATCCCCCGCCTGCCCCCTGACCAGCAGCCCGGCGTATGCGAAGAAGCCCTTGCCGCGGCCCGCGCCATTGCCTATGTGAAATGGTGTTCGGACGTGCTGACGACGCTGGCTCCCCACCTGCCCGAGGCGCTGCTGCCCGAGGCGCTCGAACTGGTTCGCACGATGAACGACCCGGAGGAACGGGCGCGGGGACTGGCAGCGTTTGCCCCCCGCATGCCCGATACGCTCTTGCCCGAAACGCTGGACGCAGCCCGCGCCATCCCCGAGGAGGGGCAGCGCGTGGCAGCATTGATGGCCCTCGTACCGCTCCTCTCCCCCTCTCCCGCGCTCTTCGCAGAGGTGCTCGAAACGCTTTGCACCGTTACCTCGGACCAGGTGCGGGTGGATGCGCTGGTCGCGCAGGTTCCCCACCTGCCTGCCCCTCAACAGGGGGTTGCCTGTGGGGAAGCGCTTGCCGCAATTCGCGGAGGAGGGGGAGGTGATGAAAAGCAAGCGGCGCTGGTGCTGAGTACTCTGGCTCCCCTCCTGCCCCCTCTCCAGCAGCCGGAAGTCTACGCCGAGGCGCTTGGCGCGGCCCACGCCCTGGATGGCACCAGCGACCACGCCGACGTCCTGACCACGCTGGCGCACCGCCTGGCTACCTGGACTACCGCCTCCTCGTCCCACTTTCCCCCTTCGCTGGCCCTCTGGCAGGCAGGTATGCGGCTCCTGGCCGCCTCCAACCGCCCCACCTTTCTGGGAAGCCTGGCCCGGCTGGTGCCCTGGCTGGTCACGCTGACAAGGCCAGAAGAACTGGAACACCTGGCTGATACGATTGACGAGGTGGCGCGGTGCTGGCCATAGCCCGCCTTCGTCCCCCGCAGCCCCTCTACAACTACGATTATGACACGACGGTCCCCGTGCCCTCCAGCGCCCGCGACACACAGCCCTCTGCCCGCGCATCCCCCAGGATGACCCGTCCGACCCCCTGCTCAACCGCTTCTGCGGCTCCGAGCACCTTCTTTTTCATCCGTCCCTGCGCATAGTCCAGGTAGGCATCAACCTCCACCCGCGGGATGTGCGGGATGAGCGAGGTTTCATCGGGGAAGGTGCGCAGCAGACCGGGCACGTTCGAGAGCAGTAGCAGGGTTTCGGCTCGCAGCGCCACCGCAATAGCTGCGGCGGCGCGGTCGCCATCCACGTTCAGCGGCTCCCCCTTTTCGCCGCACGCGAGCGGGGCTACCACCGGGAGGTAGCCATTCTCCAGCAGCAGGTGCAGCAGCGGCGCGTTGACCTGTTCCACCGTACCGGTCCAGTCATCGCGCAGCACCTTCTGGCGACCCTGCTCAATAATCCGAATGGCTGCTTTGCGCTTGCCCTGGAGCAACCGCCCGTCCAGCCCGCTCACCCCTAGCGCGTTGACCTGCCGCCCCTGGAGCCGTTCCACCAACCCCTTGTTGGCTGTGCCACAGTAGACCATCTCGAAGATTTCGAGCGTCCGACGGTCGGTGTAGCGGCTGGTGTGTCCACTCGGCGACGTCACGAACCGCGGGGGGTGGCCGAGCGCCTCGGCCAGGCGGTTGGTCTCATCGGAGCCGCCATGCACCAGCACTAGCCGCTGCCCCCCACGCCACAACCGCGCCAGATCATCGCACAACGCATCATAATCAATCCCAACACTTCCACCAACTTTGATAACGAGCATGTGTTTTTCTCTCCGGTATCAGACGTAGTTGCGCCCACCCAGGCGAGCCAGGAAGCGGCGCACCGGCACACGCACCAGGCGAGCCAGCAGCGAGACAATGAACAACCCGCACAGGGAGAGCCACGACCGCCGTGGCCGCGCCATCTCTTGCACGGCCCGCGGGTCGCGCAGGGGGAGGGGGGAGGTGTCCGTCACTCGCAGGCGAATGGTGTTGTGCCATTCGTAGTCAACCCAGAAAAGGTGGGGCATACTGCGCTGGAAGAAGAAATAGGCCGGGTTAGAGGCATACAGATAGTCGAACAACTCCCCGAAGGGTTCGGCAGGTTCCTTCGGGTGCAGCACCAGCGTATCACCTATCAGGTTGACATACCAGCGGTGAAACGACCAGTGAAACAGCCGCTCGGCAATCTCCGTCGGGCAGCCAATATACCCCGCGCTCCCCACCCGTACCAACTCGCTGGCGAACTGCTGCGGGTCGTCCATATGCTCCAGGATGTGCGAACAGATGCTATAGCAGAAAGCACCCTCGCGGAAGGGCAGAAAGTGCGCATCCGCCACCACCAGCGGACGGTCTATCACCAGGTCTCCCCCGCGCTCCGTATTCTGGAAGAGGAAGCGGTCAACCAGGACATCCGAGCGCGGGTGGGGGTTGTCGCCGCTCCCCACCTCCAGCACCCGCCCCGTTCCGCGTGGGGGGGGGGTAAACTTCTGGATCATGTCTGGATTATCCCCCCTCTAGAACTATGGTGTTCTTTGTTCCCTCAGTCATAGGGCGAGGAGTCCCCGCTCAAGCTGTCGCGGAGGATATCGATATTCTCCAGCGCCAACCCCGTCCCAATCGCCACACAGTGCGCCGGCTGGTCGGCAACATAACAGGGCACCCCCGTCACCTCCGTCAGCAGTTCATTGATCCGCCGCAGCATCGAGCCACCCCCGGTCATGACCATCCCCTTGTCAATAATGTCGCTGGACAATTCGGGAGGGGTTTCTGCCAGCACCGCCCGCACCGCGTTGATAATCGCCTCCAGGGGTTCTTGAATAGCTTCTGTGATTTCGGTCGAGTCGGCTTCAATCGTCCGCGGCAGCCCGGCTACCTGGTCGCGCCCCCGCACCTGCATCGTGAGCGGCCTTTCCAGCGGCAGCGCCGACCCGATTTCAATCTTGACACTCTCCGCCGTTCGCTCGCCAATCGCCACATTGTACTTGCGTTTGACCGCCGCAGCGATGGCCTCGTCAAACTTGTTGCCCCCGACGCGCACGGAGGTGCTGACCACGATATCGTTGAGCGACACCACCGCCACTTCGGTCGTGCCCCCCCCGATATCCACAATCAGATTGCCCGATGGCTGATAGACCGGGATGTTGGCTCCGATAGCCGCAGCCAGCGGCTCCCGAATGAGCCAGGCCCGCCGCGCTCCTGCCGCCAGCGCCGCGTCGCGCACGGCCCGCATCTCGACACTGGTCACGCCCGCCGGCACGCAAATCATGACTTCGGGCTTGCTGATGCGAAACCACCCGCAGGCCCGCCCAATGAAGTGCTTCAGCATGGCTTCAGTCACGACATAGTCAGCAATCACCCCATTCCGCAGAGGCCGCACGACCTCAATGCTGCCCGGTTCCCGCCCCAACATCGCCAGCGCGTCGGCACCCACCGCCCGCACGCGGTTGTCGCGGGTCGAGAGCGCCACCACCGATGGCTCCGCAATCACGATACCCTTGCCCTTGACATAGACCAGGACATTGGCCGTTCCCAGATCAATCCCAATATGTCGTGCCATAGCTGTGTACCAGTCCAACCCGTCCGGGAGTCAGCAACACGCCGCCAGACCAGGCACTCCCGATATCTGGCGACGAGCACTCCCCCATTCATTCCATTCCCCACAGTGACCGATGGCTTCGTGAACGCTAATCCAGGCGGCTCTTGCGCCGCAGCTGAGCGACCCGCAGGCGGATCATCGCCCGCCGGAGCTGCGACTCGGCAAGCGCCATATCCTGCTCGCTCCGATGCTCTTGCAGCAGCTCTTCGGCCCGCTGGCGGGCGCGTTCGGCGCGGGTTTCATCAATCTCGTCGGCCCGCTCCACGGTGTCCGCCAGAATCGTCACCCGGTCGGGCAGCACCTCCATAAACCCTCCCGACAGGGCATATTCCGTGCGCTGGCTTCCCTTGATAATATCCAGCACGCCTACATCGAGCACCGTCAGCAAAGTCGTGTGGCGCGGCAGCACCCCGATTCGACCGTCTTTCGTCGGGGCGTTGATCTGGTCAACCTCCTCCGACAGCACCTCGCGTTCGGCAGTCACAATATTCAAATGCATCGGCATGGTTCTACCCTTGCTGTATCAAGCGCCTCGTACATAAACCAGTTCCCATCTCCAGGCACCTCCGGAGTCACCAGCGTCACGTCAAGGTCCCTTCATCAACGACCATGCCCGGCCTTTTTTGCAGGTCCCTTCCTGACCGGCTGCTCTCACGCACCTGAGATGGGAACACCAGCGGTTGCCCTCAATGACAAAATAACAAAATAGCGCTCGTTTTGGCTTCCCGACCCGCTGCCCGGACTACTTCCGGCTGGCCTCGTAGTCGTGGATGACATCATCAAGCGTCCCCTGCAAGAAGAAGAACTGCTCGGGGATATGGTCTACTTCGCCTTCGAGCATACGGGCAAAGCTCTTCACCGTCTCGCTCAC
>DAOTUF010000219.1:0-3579 GCA_034437495.1 Chloroflexaceae bacterium
ATGGGGGTCAGGACGACCTCATCGGGGATATCCTCGCGGTCACCGGCCTCCAGCACGCGCACGACGGCCCCTCCCCGTTCCTCGGGGGAACGGCGCGGTCCGCTCCAGGCAACCCGCCACACTGCCTGCATCAGGGCTATCGCTCCCGGCACGACCTCGCGCAGCGTGATATTGAAGGTAAGCAGCAGACCGGCGAGCATGGCCATCATCACCACGACGATGGTCGCCGGGCGACCGATGGTCGAATCGAGCAGGTGGACCAGGTGGTAGCCAAGCCACCCCCCCCCTTCGTCAGAACGTTGGGCAAGGGGAAGGTCGTGGTGGGGAAATTCCAGCAGCGCCAGCAGCATCCCGAGCACCAGCAGCGTGCCAATGACATGAGAACCAGCGAACTGGGTGTCATAGAAGCGTTCCTGGATGAGGATGGCAATGCCCAGAAAGCCGAGCGTCAACGGGACGACCAGCGCTCCCCCCCCGAACACCTGCTGCACGACCATCACGTAGACGCCGCCAACCCCCCCCGTCACCCCCGTGAGAAAGAAGATCAGCGTCACCAGGGCAATGGTAATCAGCGCCAACGCAAAGAGTTCGCGCTGATGGTCCGGGCGCAGCGAGACGGTCAACCCCGGCGGCTTCTGCCGCCGCGCTGATGAGCGCCTGGAACCGGAACCAGAAGAGCGGGAGGAAGCGCTGCTCTTCCGACGGTTGGTGGTTTTGCTGCTGCTTCCTCTCGACGCCATCACACCTCCATCACCAGCGGCAGCACCATCGGACGCCGCCGCGTCTTCTGATAGAGAAAATCACTCACGACTTCCTTGATCTTCCGATTGACAAACGCGCTGTCGGTCTGGGTGCGCGACCCGTTGCGCTTGTTCAGCGCGTCCCGAATGACCTCTCGCGTGGCTTCCAGCAGGTCATTGTTCTGGCGCATATAGGCAAAACCACGCGACACCACGTCGGGACCGGCCACCAGTTGCCCGCTGGCCCGCTCAATGCTGGCAACGACCATCAGGATGCCGTCCTTTGAGAGCATCTGGCGGTCGCGCACCACCATCTTGTTCACGTCGCCCACACTGGAGCCATCCACGTAGATGTAGCCGACCGGCGTCTTATCCACAATCCGACCGGAGCCGGGGCGAAACTCCATCACGGAGCCGTCTTCGGGCAGCAAAATCTGGTCGGGGGTGAACAACCCACCCACCCCGAGCGCCATCTTGCGGTAGAGAATCTGATGGCGGTATTCGCCGTGGAAGGGAACGACGAACTGCGGACGCAGCAGCGCCAGCAGCATCTTCAGCTCTTCCTGCGCCGCGTGCCCCGACACATGCACCCCGGCGCGGCTCCCATAGATGACATCGGCCCCCAGACGAAACAGGTTGTTGATGACCCGGCTCACCGAGACTTCGTTACCGGGGATGGGCGTGGCCGAGACGACCACCGTATCGCCACTCTTGATTTTGATATGGGCATGGTCGCGGTTTGCCAGGCGGCTCAGCACGGCCATCGGCTCGCCCTGACTGCCTGTGCAAACAATGGCCACCTGGTCGTCAGGATACTGTCCCATCTCATGCACCCGAATGAGGGTGCGTTCATGCGCCCGCAGCCAGCCCAGGTCCAGCGCGATGCGGCTGATGTTCTCCATACTCCGTCCCACCAGCGCCACCTTGCGGTCGTAGGCTTCCGCAGACTCGATGGCCTGCTGCACCCGCCCGACGTTCGAGGCGAATGTTGCCATAATGATGCGACCCGGAGCCACCGCAAAGATGGAGTCAAAGGCTTCGCCCACGGTCGTCTCGCTCGGGGTATGGCCCGGCGTCTCCACCCGCACGCAGTCGGTGATGAGCAGCAGCGGCTTGCGCTCGCCAAACTCGGCCAGTTTCGCAATGTCCGTCGGGACGCCATCAACCGGCGTGTGGTCAAACTTCCAATCCGTCAGGTAGATCACCAACCCTACCGGCGTCGTCACCCCGAAGCCAACCGCGTCGGGGATGGAGTGGGCGATGGGGAATGCCTCAACCGTGGAACTACCCACCTGAAAGGTCTCGTGGTCGCCAATGGTGTTCAGCGATGCCTTGTCGAGCAGGTGGTGTTCTTTGAGCTTGCCCTTCACAATGCCAAGCGTCAGGCTGGTGCCATACACCGGCGGGAACCCCAGGTCGCTGAGCAGGTGGGGAATGGCTCCAATGTGATCTTCATGACCGTGGGTCAGCAGAATGGCCTTGATGCGGTCGGTTTTGTCGCGCAGATAGGTGATATCGGGCAAAACCAGGTCAACCCCGAACATATCCGCTTCGGGGAACATAATCCCGCAGTCGAAAATGATAATCTCCTGGCCATATTCCAGGACCCACATATTGCGTCCGATGGAGCCTGCTCCACCCAACGCCAGCACACGAATGGTATCGTTATCCTTTGCCATAGTCTTCGTTTTGTTCCTTGAGCAATAGTTCTGCTGGCTGCTGCCAGAGAACCATTGCGTCCTCTTCCTTGAGTTTCATTCATTCATTCCGTTTGTCCGTTCGTCCGTTCATCTGTCGGCCCGGTGGTCGGTGGTACTTCTGCTTGCTGGAGGGGCTGGACGGGCTGGACGGGTTGGACGGGCTGGAATGGAGGGGATAGTTCCCCCTGCCCTATCCGCTGCCGAATATCAGCAAGCAATTCGTCCCGGGCCTCCAGACCAGCATAGATGGGCAGTTTGCTGCGCCCATATGCCTGGACATGCAAGAAACGCACCAGGGGATTGCGAATGTCCCGGTGGGGGTTTCCCTGGATGAGCACCTCATCAACCGGGTCTTCACTCTCATCATCAATGCGACGAATAGCGTAAATAGCGCTCCAGGGATAGGTGATATCCACCCCGAGCGAGGTAAAGCGTAACCCTTCTTCCGTAGGGGTGTAGGCAGCGGCCCACTCTTCGAGCAGGTTCCACACCAGGAGCGGGGTCGCCACAATCAGCACCAGCATCAGCAGGGCGGGAACTATCTGGGTGACAGAAAGCCCGGCCTCAATGCTCGTGCTCAGGGTATTCCAGAACCGCAGCGGATGGTAGCTGATGTCCAGCGTGCTGCGGAAGCTCCACAGGGCAAAGCCCCAGATGGCGAAGGCCGTGACCAGTAGGATGAGCGTGGTTCGTTGCCCGTGGGAGGAGAGGCGATAGGTTTTCATAGTAAATAACGTGTGGATAGTTCTGGCTGCACCATGCAAGATGCAAAAGAAAATAAGGTCTGTAGCGGATGCCTGCGTCAAAACATGCTCATCTGCTCACCGATGGGTCCGTCGCCATCCCCGGCTCCCCCTTGGCCCCCCTGGTCCCCTGTATCCGTATTGGAAGAATGGGAAGCCGCTTCAGCGGCTTCGCGTTCGGCCCGGGCGAGGATTTCCGGGAGCCGCCGAAAATCCTCCTCGATGAGGGGGCGGTTTTTGGGCTGGTGCAACCCTGCCGCCGGGTGCATCATAGGCACAATCAGGCGGCCCCCGATGGTCCGGGGCTGCCCATGAATGCGCGAGATTTTTTCTCCCGGCAGGTAGAGCGCCATCGAGAACCGCCCGAGGGTGACAATCACGCGTGGATTGATGATT
>DAOTUF010000220.1:0-3564 GCA_034437495.1 Chloroflexaceae bacterium
AAATCTGCTCTCTGCCCGGGTGCATGCTGCACGATAGCTTACATCTTAGTACAGGAACATCGGTTTGCCGAGCAGGTGGGCCACCTTGGGCTTGTAATTCTCCGCATCGTAGAGTTCGGCCACATCGACCCGCTTGGTTCCACGAATGCACGAGTCCACCGGCACGGTCGTATAGATACCATTTTGCAGGGCCATCATCAGGCCGACGTGGCCCTTCTCTATCTGCTGCACGGCCATGTTGCCGTAGGAGGTGGCGACCATCCGGTCCAGCGAGTCGGGCGCTCCCGCTCGCATCAGGTAGGCCAGTTGTTGGTTCACGATGTCCACCCCGGTCAACTTCTTGAGGGCGTCCCCAATAATCTGGCCAATGCCCCCCAGTTTCTTATGGCCGTAGGCGTCTTCCTGCCCATACTCAATCACCTGACCACCGAGCATACTGGCTCCCTCAGAGACGGCAACAAGAGCGTAGTTACTCGGGTTCTTCTCGCGGTCGGCGACGATCATCTGGGCCAGCTTTTCAATATCAAACGGCACTTCGCTGATGAGCGCCCGGTCTGCATCAGCAAGGTAGGCCGAGATGAGCGCGGTTTCCCCGCTGTTGCGCCCGAAGAGTTCCACCACGGCGATACGCTCATGGCTACCGGTGGGGGTTCGCAGCGAGTGAATGAAGTCAACGCTTCGCGTCACGGCGGTGCTGAACCCGATACAGTAGTCAGTCCCATAAACGTCATTATCCATCGTTTTTGGGATAGCCACCACCCGGAAACCTTCGGAATGCAGCCGCGCAGCATAGGAGAGCGTATCATCCCCGCCGATGGGGATGAGCGTCTCTATCCCGAGGTGCTCCAGGACCTTGATAATGTGTGTGGTGCAGTCTGTAGTTTTCTGCCCCTCCGCAAAGGGATATTTGTCTTTGAGAAATGCGGGTATATCCTGGGGGCGAACCTTCTGCGGGTTCGTCCGCGAGGTATGGAGGTGCGTGCCCCCGTAGCGGTCAATGGTGCGGACAATGCCCCGGTTGAGGGGCTGAATCCAGTCGGCCTGAGAATGGGGGTCGTCGTCGGGGTTGTAGTTGAGCAACCCACCCCACCCGCGGCGAATACCAATCACTTCCCATCCGTTCTCTTCGGCCCGGTTCACCACTGCCTTGATGCAGGGGTTGAGACCTGGAACATCGCCTCCTCCCGTGAGGATACCAATTTTCACCGTTCAAACCACCTTTCTAGTCGTCCAAATTCTATTTCAGTCCTATTCCAGAGCGATACAGAAAATTCAAGCAGGTCTGTCATATCATGTCCCTCATTGTATCATAACTTTATCTCGCTCTGGTCGCTGGTTCGGTAGGTCCTCTGGCGCTCCCAATCAGGGCGCACCAGGGGTCGGCGCAGGTTCTTCATTTCCTGGAGCAGGCAGAAATGGGAGTTGACTTTGCCTTCCCTCCGTGAGATAATACTATTCCCTACTACAGAATGACGTAGAGTTCGGGGGAGGGGATTGGTATCTGGCATCTGAACCTTGGAGGTGAGAAAAGGTGAACACTACAGACCAGCTGCACACATCAAGCCTACTGGACTTGCACGCCCGGCTCCTGACGCTGAAGCTGCTCCCGCGCACGGGCTGGCTTCAGCGTGGCATGACCAATGTGGAAAGTATTGCGGAGCATACCTTTAGCCTGGTGGCCCTGGCGCTCCTGGTGGGCGACCAGGTGCCTGGCATCGACCGGGGCAAGGTGCTTTCTATTGCGCTCCTGCACGATATTGCCGAGGTGCTGGTGGGCGACCTGCCCTACTCGGCGCGTCGGCTCTTCGGCTCTGCTGCCAAGCACAACGCCGAACGTCAGGCGATGCTTGAACTCCTCAGTGGCCTCCCCCAGGCTCAGGCGGATGAATATATGGCGCTGTGGAATGAATATGAGGAAGGGAAGAGCCGTGATGCTCGCCTGGTCAAGCAGCTTGACCGCATTGAGATGCTTTCGCAGGCCCTCGCTTATGAACGCGCCGGCAGCCACGCCACGGATGAATTCTGGGATGGGATAGAGGAGGGGTGGAGCGACGAATTTCCCCAGGTCCGTTCTCTGGTCAACCGTCTGGTTGCGGAACGGAACCGGATGCGGGGGAAGAGCAACGGGGTATCCCATCCCCATCCGGGGCACAGCGCCGAAACATTCAATGGGTATGCGATGAATGGGATGACTGCGGGCGAGTGGCTGAAGGGGTGACAGAAGGCGCAGGCGCAGGCTGACAGACCGGGCAGAGGTGCGTTCCACGTTGAGCCACCCGGATCCGTTCGATGGGAGTGGAGCAGCGGGGGCACGGCTGACCAGTGCGGCGATAGACCGTGAAGGAGTTCTGGTTCTGCCCGCTCTCCCCATACCCGTTGCGGTAATCGCGCAGGGTGCTGCCTCCCCGCTGGATGGCCTCGGTCAGCACCGTACGAATAGCCCCGTACAGGCGGCTCCCTTCGTCGGCGGTCAGTGCTGCCGCAGGACAAAGCGGATGGAGACCGGCCAGCCACAGCGCCTCATCAACGTAGATATTCCCCATGCCCGCGAGCACGGCCTGGTTCAGGAGCAGGGGTTTCAGGCGGGTGCGGTGCCTGGAAAGGATGTGGGAGAGGTCGGCAGGATGAAAGTGGTCGCTGAGCGGCTCCGGTCCGTATGCCACGTGCAGAGCCTCCATCCCACCCGGGTCGAGCAGGCGGACCCGCCCGAACTTTCGCGGGTCGCGGAAACTCAAGAATCGCCCACGTTCCTCATCGAGCACATCAAGCGCAAGAACCAGGTGGGTGTGGCGGTCTGCCGAGGGGTTGGAGCACTGGATACCCACCCTGCCCGACATGCGCAGGTGCAGCGCCAGGGTCCAGCCGCCATCCAGCGTGAGCAGCAGCCACTTGGCCCGCCGCCCGACCCGTTGTATGGTGCGCCCGGCCAGGGTCGCTTGAAAGGCTGGCGGAGCGTGGGTCTCCACCATCCGCTCCCAGTCCAGCTTTTCCACTGTCACGATGGTGCGTCCCGGGAGCTGTGCGGCCAGGTCCCGGGCGATGGTTTCAACTTCGGGAAGTTCGGGCATGCAGTTTCTGTGACCGTCTTCTGGAGCTGTTTTGTTGCCAGAGCTGGCGCTGCTGGCGCGACGTGTTTTGCCACCCCTGCCAGACCCACCGTCCGACCGCACCCACGCCAGGGGTGCGCAGCGCGGCCCACCGGCGCAGCAGCAGCTTGAGGTGAACGAGTATCCAGCGCAGCGCCCGGCTGCGCCGTCCGACCAGCTTTACTCCGATAGCGAGGAACAATATCCCCTGGAGCACGGGCAGGAAGAGACCTGCAATGCCCAGGAGAATGAACCCCCACCCCACGACCGGGCGCACCCGGTCCCAGATAACCCGATAATCCATAGCTCTATAACCCTGCGTTTCCTCTTTGCAATCTTCTGGCTTCATGATACCATAGACTCTGGTTTTCGAGGTTCGAGGTTCAAGGTTCAAGGTTCAAGGTTCAGGTTTCAGGAACACACACGATGCCATGGAGAAAAGCGGCCCGGTGGGGGGACCGTCCGGATGCGGGTCTGG
>DAOTUF010000221.1:0-15617 GCA_034437495.1 Chloroflexaceae bacterium
CCCACAGCGTGACGTTGATGTAGGGCGTACCATACTTGTCCTTCATCATATCGGCGATGTAGGTGGCTGACCGGGCGCAGTGAATGACGTTGAGCGCGGCCTTGTGCATAATCTTGATTTCGTCCACCGACACGTTGCCCGTAAAGCGGGTGATAATCTTCACCCCCATGGCCTCGAAGAGCGGCTCGAAGGTGCGGATATCGTGCTTGATGTTGTAGTCGCCAATGATGTTGATGGAGCGCGAGAAGTCGCCTTCTGGCTCGACCGAACCCACCAGGTCTTTGAAAATCGTCTCGTTGCCAACGTGGTGCCCCATCGATTGGCTGACCCCCGCGAACCCCTCGCAGCGGAAGAACACCACCGGCTTGCCAATCTTTTCCTGGGCAATCTTGGCCACATCCTTGCCGTCGTCGCCAATGAGCGCCGGGGCGCAGGTGTTATAGACAAAGACCCCTCTGGCTTCGGGAAACTCTTCCGCCGCCTCGATGATACTTTGCAGGAGCTTCTCTTCTCCCCCGAACACAATATTGGACTCTTCCATATCGGTCGTGAAGGAATATTTGATATGGAAGTCGGAGTCGGCCAGGTGGGGGCGGTAGCCCCACGAGTAGAAGGAGCACCCGATAGGCCCGTGGGTGAGCTGGATGACGTCCTTCACCGGCCCGCCGACCACGCCGCGGCACCCGGCGTAGGTGCAACCACGTTCGGTCATATCGCCCGGGGTGGTCTGCACGTTGGAGGCTACCGGACATTTCCCGTCCGGCGTGGGGGTACAACTTCCCTTGACAACAAAGTGTTTTGCCCGCTCTGGAATGGTTTTGTTACACTTCAACAACATGGGTCATTCCTTTCTCTCCGGTCTTTTCTGACCGGTCTCTCCGGTTGCTACCGGTCTTTCTCTGTTTCTCCAGGTATTCCCCTGCTCTTTCGTTGGGCCAGGGGGTTCAAGGTGCTAGAGCAACCCCGAACGGAACGCGCCTTTCACGTTGACCGGCACCGTCTCCAGGTCTGGTTGGCAGGTATCCTGGTGGGCGTGGGCCAGGTCTTTGAGCCGTTCTTGCAGGTTGTCGCCGCCACAGCCGCCCTCACCCGGCACGCCGATGGCATCGGCGCGGCACTGGGTGCAGCTCCGGAACTGGTTGATGATGGCTGCACACTCGTCGCGCACCTGGTTGAGCAGCTCGGGCGAAGGCGGCGACAGGTGCCCGAACTTCGACTCGGGCAGCGGAATGAGCGGCATAATGTTCATAATGTAGGCTCCCAGGTCTCGGGCGGCGCGGGCAACGTCGGTCAGGTGGCGCTCATTGATACCCGGTATCAGGATAGCGTTCACCTTGACAATCATGCCGCGCCGGGCAGCCTGCCGAAGCCCTTCAAGCTGGTTGTAGCTCAGGATTTCAAAAGCTTCCCGTCCGTGGTAGAGGCGGCCCTGGTAGCGCACGCCGCGGTAGATCTGCGCTCCTATCTCCGGGTCAATGGCATTAATCGTAATGGTCACGGTCGTGACCCGCGCCTGGTGCAGCGCCTCGATTTTTTCGGGCAGCAGCAGGCCATTGGTGGACATACAGCGCGTCAGGGTCGGGAACGCTTCCCGCGCCATCTGGAAGGTCTGGAGCGTTTCGTCGTTGGCCAGCGCGTCGCCCGGCCCCGCGATACCGAGCACCCGGATGCGCGGCTCCAGGTCCAGCGCTCTGGCCGTGGTCTGGATGGCCTGCTCCGGCGAGATGACGGCAACCGTCACACCGGGGCGATTCTCGTTCGGGCAGGCGTACTTGCGCACGCAGTAGTTGCACTGGATGTTGCACTTTGGGGCAACCGGAACGTGAATCCGTCCGAAGGTGCGGTGGGCCTGGGTGCTGTAGCAAGGGTGCTCGCTCAGGGCAGGTTTGCACCGTCCCCCTCGGTACTCAATGTAGTCGTCGTACTGCGTTTTCATACAAAACCCTCTCTGAAGTCAGGCGGCAGGGAACAGGATATTCGGGAGGTGTCGCCACCGTTGCCTGTTCCCTGGCTCTTCCCGAAGCTCGTCATTAGTCGATGATGCCAAAATCTCTCATCAGGTCTTCCAACTCGTCCTGCGTGATGGGGGTCGGCACGGTGAACTTGTCGTTCTCCTGGATTTTCTTCGCAAGCTGGCGGTATTCGCTGGCCTGGTCGCAGGAGGCGTTGTGCTGCACGACCGTCTGCTTGTTGATTTCCGCCCGCTGCACATCCTTGCTCCGCGGCACAAAGTGGATCATCTGGGTATTGAGCCGCCGCGCAAACTCCTCCACCAGTTCTTTTTCATTCTCGACCTGGCGGGAGTTGCAAATGATACCGCCCAGGCGGGCGTAGCCCCGGGAGGCAAATTTCTTGATGCCCTTGGAGATGTTGTTGGCCGCGTAGAGCGCCATGTACTCGCCCGAGGCAACAATGTAGATTTCTTCGGCGTAGCCTTCGCGGATGGGCATAGCAAAGCCCCCGCACACCACGTCGCCCAGAACATCGTAGAAGACGTATTCTACCTGCTGCCCATTGACGCCATTGTAGGCTCCCAGGCTTTCAAGTGTCTGGATGGAGGTAATGACGCCGCGACCAGCACAGCCAACGCCGGGTTCGGGGCCGCCCGATTCGACACAGCGGATATTGCCAAACCCCGTGGCCATCACCATATCCAGGGATACGTCTTCGGGCTTGACTTCGCGCAGCTTGTCGAGCACGGTGCGCTGGCGGTGCCCCCCGAGGAGGAGCCGCGTACTGTCGGCTTTGGGGTCGCACCCGACAATCATCAGGGAAGTTCCCATCTCGGCCATGGCCGCCGCGGTGTTTTGCTGCGTAGTTGACTTTCCGATCCCACCTTTCCCATAGAATGCAACCTGTCTCATTGCTTTCATCTCTCCTTTTGTGTGTTCCTTGTCTGTTGCTATTGACCCGATTCCTCTCCCTCTGAACCTCAATAGACCATCGTGGGGGCCTTTTGCCCTGTTTCAGGCAATGAGGGACCCGCTGCCGAGTGGGAGGGTGCTCGGCAGTTCTCCCCAATCCGGGATACCGGAAGCTCGCTCATACCCGTTTCGGGAACCTGAGCAAAGCCAGGGGGACTGTTTCGTTTGCGACTGCTCCAATGAAAATCAGGAACTCATAACTCGTCATGAGTTATTCCTGCCGCAGCAGGGTGATGGGGCGCGGGACCCGGCCCTTGTTGGCGTCGTTACCACACGAATCGAATGGTTCGTGTTTGGATGAGCCGTCATGACTCGGTGGGGAACGAAGGGTTCTCTCCTCGTTGGGAGAGAGAGGCTATCTTGATACTATCTTGATGCTATCTTGATACTCCCCTTCGGTCGGGCACGTTTCGGTGTCCTTGCGGACGGTGCCTCGTGTGTTCTGTGCTCTATCGTACACGATGGGGAGCGGTCTAAACTACGGTTAAACAATATAAATATTTCATTTGGGGTTTGGATAAAGTATCCATAGGGGCGATGGCTTCTTCATTTTCGATGGAGTTTGTGTGCTTCTGGGGGTTCTGTCATACGAAAGGCAACAGAAGCACTGGACTTTTTATCCATATTGAGGGGGGAGGAGGTGGTATCAGTGGTCTTACCGGAAGATCTGGTCGCTTTCACAATACCAGCAATCAGCTTATCGGTTCAGAGTTGGGAGCATAGGCCACTTGCCCCCGCTCCCGCTCCAGCGGCAGCACCTTCCCCGGGTTGAGCCGGAGCTGTGGGTCAAACGCCGCCTTGACCGCCCGGTGCAGCGACAACACCTCATCGCCAAGTGCCGCAGCCAGAAAAGAACGCTTCAGCGTACCGATACCGTGCTCCCCGGAGAGCGTCCCCCCCAGGTCCAGCGCCGCTTCAAAGATGGCCTCGGCTGCTTGCCACGCCCGGGCAGCCAGCACCGGGTCGCGAGCATCGAACAGGATGTTCGGGTGCAGGTTGCCATCCCCTGCGTGCCCGAAGACGGGTATCAGTACCTCATACTGCGCCGCAATCGCCTTGATACGACGGACTGCCGCAGCCACCTGCGGAACGGGCACACAGATATCCTCACCGAGTTTGTGGGGGCGCACCCGCGCCAGCGCCGGGCTGATAGACCGCCGCGCCTTCCAGAGCGCCGCTTCCTCGTCGGCGGTGTGGGCGACCTGCACCGTGCGGGACCCGCTGCGCCGCAGCAGTTCGGTTAGCGTGTGCTGTTCCCAGGCCACCGCTTCCGGGTCGCCATCAACCTGCACCAGCAGGAGCGCTTCCACATCCCGCGGCAGCCCCAACCCCATCCCATCCTCAACCACCCGGATGGTCGTATCGTCCATCAATTCCAGCGCCGCGGGCACCACCCCCGCCGCGATAATCGCCTCGACCGCTTTGCAGGCATCATCCAGCCGCGCAAACGATGCCATAGCCGTCTGGCGGGCCGCAGGCTGCGGAACGAGCCGGAGTGTCGCCTCCGTCACCACAGCCAGCGTGCCTTCCGAGCCAATCAGCAGGTGCATCAGGCCCGTGTCCTCCTCGCCCACGCGTACCACGCGCCCATCCGCCAGCACGACCGTCAGCGCCAGCACATAGTCTGCTGTCACGCCATACTTGAGGCAGCGCGGCCCCCCGGCATTGCAGGCGATATTCCCCCCAATCGTGGAGACCGGCTGGCTGGAGGGGTCGGGTGGGTAGAACAACCCCCGCGCTTCCGCGGCCTGCTGCACGGCAGTGGTCGCGGCCCCTGCCTCAACCTGTGCAGCCCGCCGCCCGGTGTCCACCTCGATTTGCTGCATCCGGGTGAGCACCAGCAGCAGCGCCCCCGCCGACGGGGTAGCCCCTCCTGCCAACCCGCTCCCCGCCCCACGCGTCACGACGGGTACCCCGGCTTCGTGCGCCAGCTGCATCACCTCGCGCACCTCTGCGGTGCTCCCCGGCAGCACCACCGCCAGGGGGGAGCCGCTGGCCTGCGCTATCGAAGCATCCGTCTCATAACAGGCCAGTTCCTCCGGGCGCGTCCGAACCCACGCCGCACCCACCACGCGCTGTAGCTCGGGCGCGAGCGAAGCCGCCAGCGGATGGAGCGGCGCACCCTCGGGGTGCAGCGGCTCGGCAAGGGGGGGAGGGGCCGGGATGATGCCGGCAATGCGCGGGAGAGGGGGGCCAGGCCGGCCAGCACCCCGCCCCGTGGTGGTCGTGGTGGTCGTTCCTCCCGGCCCGCGGGACAGGCTGACAAGCACCGCCACCGCCTGCTGTACCTCGCCGGGCGTGCGCGGGGTGCCCTCGCTCCCCATCTCGATGCGCCCATACAGGGTGCCCGTTCCAGCATCGCCCCACAGCGAGAGGCAGACTCCATAGCGGCGGGCGACCCTCCCGGCCTGATGCAGTAGGTCTGTCACGTCGGGGGAGGGCAGGGACCACGCAAGGGAAGGGGGAGGAGCCGGTTCCTCACGCTCCTCCCACTCCTCCCACGCCTGCCAGCACGCCGAGGGGTGGAGACCGCCATCGTCGTCCCGCTCCACGAGAGAGAGCGATAGGGATGTACCGGCCTGCATCACCAGGGTTTCCAGGTGGGCTTCCTGACGCGCCACCGCCGCCGGGACCCCCTCCAGACCAACTAGCAGCAGGGCATCCGGAGCCGCGTCATTCTGGTGATGGCCCGAGAGCCGACCCAACACCGCCAGCGCACTCAACGAAAGCCCCGCCTGCATCAGCGTCCGCGCAAACGCCACGACCCCCGGCAGGCTGGAACCGCGCAGCAGCACCACCCGTCGAGCAGACGGCAGCGGGCGCAGGCTCACCGTCAGGTCAAGGAGGCGCTGGAGATGGGCGCTCCCCCCCCCTATGAGCGACTGGGGCAGCCGGTACCCCGTGGCCCGCTTGATGGTCGGGCCGCCCAGGAGCAGGTGCGAAGGGGTTCCTGCTCCTGCTGGCTCGCCCTGCACCGTCGCGGCCCGCACGTAGCGCACGATGGAGCCAGAGCGCAGCGCATAGCGTCCGCCAGCGTTCTGCGCCACCAGGTCCGCCAGCGTCTGCCCCCGCTTCAGCGGCACAATGGGGAGCCACAAGCCGTGCGCCCGAAGGTGCGCATTCACCTGCTCAATCGTGAGATGGGCCGCAAGGCGGGCCAGCAGCGCCCCCGGTTGCAGGTCGATGCCAGGAAAAACAGAAAAAGCCGCGGCCATGTTGCGTTGTTCCATAGAGATATTTGATAATCGACCGTTTCTCTTCGTGGGGCAATCATACCATATTTTGAAACAAGTATGCAAAGCAATCTCAAGCGAAGGAGAGCAGCCATGAACATCACCATCGCAACTATGGGAACCCGCGGCGACGTTCAACCCTACGTAGCCCTGGGAAAAGGATTGCAGCGAGCCGGTCACACCGTGCGCATCGCCACCTTTGCCAATTTCGCCCCCTTCGTCCAGCGCCACGGACTGGCCTTCGCTCCCATCGCTGGCGACAGCATCGCCCTGATGGAGGCCATCATTCACGCCGGCACCAACCCGCTGGCATTCATGCACAGTTCCTACCAGTTCTACCGCCCCATCATGGAGCAGGTGCTCGAAGACACCCGCCGGGCCTGTGAGGGGGCCGACCTGGTTGTCTGTCAACTGGTCTGTATCTACACCTACCACCTGGCCGAAAAACTGGGTATCCCGTGTATCCAGGCGTTTGTGATGCCCTTTCACCGAACCCGTGCCTTCCCCTCTATTATGTCTCCACCGGGGTGGAACCTGGGTGGTCTCTACAATCTCCTGACGCACATCGTCTCGGAGCAGGCGTTTTTGCACACCTTCGGCACCGACCTGAACCGCTGGCGGCAGTCGCTTGGCCTTGCTCCCCTGCCGCGCCACCGATGGCCCTACCACTGCCTCCACGGACACCCTATCCCCGTGCTCTACGGGTTCAGTCCCTCCCTCATCCCCAGGCCACCCGATTGGGACCGCCACATCCATATCACCGGTCACTGGTTTCTGGACGGCGACCCCTCATGGCAGCCTCCTGCCGACCTCTGCGATTTTCTCGCCGATGGGACACCGCCGGTCTATGTCGGCTTCGGCAGCATCACGGGCAAAGACTTTGGCACGCTTTCTGCAATGGTCCTGGAGGCGCTCCAGAAGGCCGGGCAGCGCGGGGTGCTGTTGAGCGGGTGGGGAGGGTTGACCAGCAGCGATGGGAGTGACCGGGTGCTGGTGATTGACGGAGCGCCCTTCGAGTGGCTGTTCCCTCGTATGGCGGCAGTCGTGCATCATGGGGGCATCGGGACGACCACGGCAGGGTTGCGGGCGGGGGTGCCTTCGGTCATCGTCCCCTTTGCCTTTGACCAACCCTTCTGGGGACAGCGGGTCCAGGCGCTCGGCGTGGGGCCGTCCCCCATTTTGCACACCAGGCTGACCGTCTCGCGCCTGGCAGAGGCCATCCGTCAGGCCGCCAGCAACCCTACCCTGCGCGAACGAGCCACCCATCTGGGGCAGCGCGTTCGTGCCGAAGATGGTATCGCCCGGGCGGTGGAGATTATCGAGCAGCATGCGTCCTGGCTTCGCTCCCGACGATGATAAGTCCCCCTGCGGACGAGGGACCCCCTGATACCTCCCGGTCATAGGTATGATAGTATTTGCGATATAATAGGAGTATCTCTCTGAAAACCTGGAAATAAAGAGACGCACATTCTATTCATGCTTCTTGTACGGAGGCCAGGAGATGATGCCATTGTTATTCGACCGAATCAGACACGTTGGACGTCTCACATTTGAATGGTTCAAAATACTCGTTCACTGGCTGGTCATTTTGCCGGTTCGCCAGCTCCGGCGCTTGTGGCTCTTTCTGTTTCACCTCCCCCGCACGACCCGGCAGTCACTCCGGTCGTGGCATCGGCAGTGGGTTCACCGTCCGCTGGTGCGTATCCGATGGGTGTGGCGCAAGAGTAACCGCGTCGTGCGGGGAGTTTCTCGCTCGGTCGGGGGGGTGGTCCAGCAGTGGGTGGTTCGCCCGGCCCGGTGGGGCTACCGCGGGGTGGTGGCGCTCTGGCGCTTCACGCGGCAGGCGGGGCAGGCCGTCCGGGACTTCAACTGGCGGTGGCTCGGTGATTTGCGGTGGCTCGGTGATTTGCGGTGGATGGACCGTCCGCTCTTGCGGACCCGCTGGATGCTGCGCAGCCTGAACCGCCGCACGCGGGGAAACATCCAGGCAGCGAAAGCGTTCTTCTCGCGGTGGCTCATTCGCCCTGCGGTGCAACTGGTGCAGTTCCCCTTCACCGCTTCCCACAACCTGCACCAGACCTTTCAGTCACTCTGGAAGTCCACCATCAGGACCTTGCGCCAGGTCACAGGATGGACGGTACTGGTGATCGGAGCTATCGCCGCGCCAATGCCTATACCGGTCGGGCTGCCCCTGATTATCGTGGGGGTACTAATTATTGGCCCGCGGGACCCCCGTATCCGCTGGATGCAGGTTCGGCTGCGGATGCTGCTGCGGACCTGGTCCCGACAGCGTCTCCCACTTATCAGCCCTGCTGCTCGAAAAGCGCTTCAGTCTGGCAACCGGTTGGGGCGGCTCCTGTGGCGAAAGGAAAATGAAAAGAAATTGAAAATAAAGAGTTGACAACTGCGTTCGGGCATGCTATCGTTGCAGCCGGTTGCTGGTCGTCGGTCACTGGTCATCGGGGTGAGGTTGGGGGTCGGACAGTCATCGGAGAGACCTGAAGGACGGGGGGCACGTTTGCTATGGAACTCGATACGTCCGTCGCGCTCATTGGCGCGGGAGCTATGGGTGAGGCCATCATCAGCGGGTTGCTCCATCAGGGAGTAGTCAGGGCAGAACGCATCCTCGCGGCTGAACCCTGCGCCGAACGGCGGGACGAACTGAGCCGCCGCTACGGTATCCTGATGAGCAACGATAACCTGGATGTGGCGCGGCAGGGCGACATTGTCATCTTTGCCATCAAGCCCCAGGTGCTCCCGACGGTGCTGCTGTCGCTCCACCACATGCTCCGCAGTGACGCGCTCTGCCTGTCTATCATGGCCGGGGTTGCCATCCGAACCTTTGCCGCTGAGCTAGGCCACGAGGCCGTTGTGCGGGCGATGCCCAACACCCCCGCCCGGATAGGCGAAGGGATGACGGTCTGGACAGCCTCGACGGAGGTGAACGAGCAGCAGCGCGAGTGGGCATCCACCATTCTCGGTGCGCTCGGGCAAACGCTCTTCGTGGAAGATGAGCGCTACCTCGATATGGCGACAGCTATCAATGGGAGCGGCCCGGCCTATGTGTTTCTCATCCTGGAGGCGATGATTGATGCGGGGGTGCATCTCGGTTTTTCTCGTGCTGCTGCCGAAGCGCTGGTCTTGCAGACCGTCTATGGTTCGGTGTGCTACGCCCGTCAGAGCGAGCAGCACGTGGCCCAACTCCGCAACGCTGTGACCTCCCCAGGCGGAACGACCGCGGCAGGACTGCACATGCTGGAGCGGGGAGGACTGCGCACCACATTGAGTGACGCTATCTGGGCGGCTTACCACCGCTCCTGCGAGTTGGGGCGGAAGGAATAAGGAGGCAGGGATGAGCAAGGGAGGCAAAAGGGGGGTGGTGAGCTACGCCCGCCCCCGCCTGACCACCGCGGAGGACAAACGCTACCGGGCGCACGTTGAGCAATTCGTGTTGCAGCGCAAGAACCAGCGGGCTATCCGCCCCCCGCGCCAGCGCGATATCTTCGGGAGCCAGGCCGAAGAAGCACTGCGCACCTGGTTGGGCGAGCACTATTCCCTATCCGACCGCCGTATTCTCGAATATGAGCAGCGCCAGGGAAGACGCGCCCATACGAAGTATCGGGAACTGGACGCGGTGGTGCTTGAAGACAAGCGCAGTATCCGCGTCTTTGAAATCAAGGCCAGCCGGGTTGCGCGGAGCCTGCGCCGTGCGGTCGCGCAGCTTCAGGAAACCCGCCAGATTATCCGCCTGCTCTATCCCCTCGTCACCACGACCATTCTGCTGGTTGACACCGGCATCCCTACCACCGAAGAGGTCGAAGAACTGATGCAATCGGAAGAGGCCCCCGAAACCCCCCCCGAAACGCTGACCACCATCCTTGAGCGGATGGAGAGCGTCCACCCGATTACCTGTCTGGACGAGCAAGTTCACGATGGCACGACCATCAATGTGCTGACCTTCGGGGTTGACCGTATCATCGAACTGGCCGGAGCCGAAAACCTCGCGCTGGACTGGGCGGACGACGACGAGGAAGAAGAGCCTCCGCCCCCCGACCCCGGCCCGGTCTACTCGTCGTCCGACGATGACGACGAAGCAGGGGGGGACGACGGGGGGTCGCTGGCGGAAGCGCTCCGACGGGCTGGCCTGGGGTCGTGACTGGCGGGCATGGGTCGGATAGCTCACCGTTCGTCGCTGCCCCCTGCGCTCATCGTTCTCAGCCTTGCTGCCTTTGCGGGAGCGTTGGTGCTCTACGTGCGAACCGCCGCACCGGATGTACTCTCTGGCGATAGCGCCGAGTTTCAGTTTGCCGCGCCGCTTCTGGCGGTTCCCCACCCCACCGGCTACCCCCTCTACATCCTGCTGGCGAAGCTGGCAACGCTGGTCGTGCCATTCGGAAGCATCGCCTACCGCGTGACGCTGGTCTCCGCCGTGGCGGGAGCAGGCACGGTGGCGCTGCTGGTGCTTCTGGCCTGGCGAGCTACTGGCTCCCTTCTGGCCTCCCTGGTTGCTGCAACTGCCCTGGCCGCTTCCCCCGGCCTGTGGAATGGGGCCACCCTTGCCGAAGTCTACACCCTGCACACGCTCCTGCTCGTTCTGCTGGCGGGAGCGTTGTGGCAGGCATATGCGGCATGGCAGGCAGAGGAAGAAGGACGGACCCATCCCTTGCACGATGAGGGGGAGTGGAAGAAGGGGGGAAGCTGGCGGTTCTGGCTTGCTGGCGCGGCCTGCGTCACCGGCCTGGGGTTCAGCAACCACGGCTCGTTTCTCTTCACCGGCGTGCCACTGCTGGTCGGGTATGGGGCCTTCCTGCTCGCCGCCTCGTCTGCTCCCGCGCCTGCGCCGCTCGCGCAGCGGGTGCGGCTCATCGGGATGGTGGGTTTCTGGGGGTTCGTCGGGTTGGCTCCGTGGCTCCTCGTCCTGGTCCAATATGCCCGCCTGGGACCTTTCGACGGCCTGGACCATGGCCTGGACTACGGTTTGCACCAGGCTGGCCCCCCTCTCCCTCCCCCTCATCCTGTCACGTACTTCTGGGGGGCCCCCACGACCTGGTCCGAAGCCATTGCCCACCTGTTTGGGGGGGTGATGCGCGGTGGGGTCTTCGAGCTACCGGGGGTTGCCCGCCTCGGAGCCGTCGGACTGGCGCTGGTGGAGCGGCTCTGGTTTGAGTTCGGCCCCCTCGGGACTATCCTGGGAGGGGTGGGGTTCGCTGCCCTGCTCCGTCGTTCCCCCGGGGTATGGGTGGGGAGCGCCTGGGTCGCCGCAGCCACGGTGCTCTACGTCAGCAGCCTTGGCCGCGCCGTCCAGGATGCCATGGTCTTCACCCTGCCCCTGCTGCTCCCCTGGGCGCTGTGGGTCGGCGTGGGGGCCGGGGCACTGGCCTCCCTGGGAACGCGGGTCGCAGCGTTCGGGGTGCGCGGGTGGGGGAAGAGGGTCCGTGCTGCTGTTTCGGGGCTGTTTCTGGTGCTGATGCTTGTCTGGGGATACACACGCTTTCCCTATGGCAACAAGGCCCACCTGCACCTGTTCCGCACCTTTGGCGAAGGCGCTCTAGCGCGGATGGCCCCCGGCGCGGTCGTCCTGGTGCAGTGGGAGCAGGGGACGACGCTCCAATACCTGCGTCTGGTGGAGGGACAGCGCCCTGACCTCTGGGTGGATATCGTGGAGCCGGGTGACGAGGCGTGGGAGCAGCGGGTCCGGCGGCGCTACCCCGACCAGACCGTCTACGCTATCGGGAGCGCGGAGGACCGGGCGGCTCTGGGGGGCCGCCACATCTGGGGGACGGACTATGCCACGCTGTTCCTTCTGGAGCCTGGGGCAAGGGAGGGTGAGGGTTCAGCGAACGACGAATGAACGGGGGAGGAGCGCGGTTCCAGGGACGAAGAAGCCCCCTCCCCCAGGCTCCGGACTGGTACCTGTGGGAGGGGGGAATTCACGGTCTCGTTTTCTAGAACGAGCAAAGAAAGCGTTAATGCGCGCTGGCGGAGCCGGCCCCGCGTGGCACACGCACGGACTCCACCAGTTCCTGGATTTCCTTGGGCGGCGGTGGGGTCAGGTGAGACACGATGAAGGTCACGACGAAGTTCAGGATAGCGCCCAGGGTGCCGATACCTTCAGGGCTGACCCCGAAGAACCAGTTCGGCATCCCGAAGGTCTTGGCTCCCAGAATGTAGGCGATGGTGAAAACCAACCCCACCGACATCCCGGCAATCGCGCCGTAGTTGTTGGTGCGCTTGTCGAAAATCCCCAGAATGATGATGGGGAAGAAGCTCGACGCCGCCAGACCGAAGGCGTAGGCCACCACCTGCGCCACAAAAGCGGGTGGGAAGATACCGAGCAACCCCGCCACGATCACGGCAAGCAGGATGACGATACGCCCGACCAGCAAGCGCTGCTGCTCCGAGGCATCGGGCTTGATGAGGCGGTAGAAGATATCGTGCGAGAACGAACTGGAGATGACCAGCAGCAGACCCGACGCCGTAGACAGCGCTGCCGCCAGACCACCAGCCGCCACCAGACCGATGATGAACGGTGGGAGGTTGGCAACCTCTGGCGTCGAGAGCACGATGATATCGCGGTCGATGTAGACTTCATTCTGTGAGTTGGGGTTGGGCTTGAGCTTGTTGTTCGATTCCATAAAGGCTTCGCCCGTACTCATCGTCACCCCGCCATCCTGCGGCCAGGTGGGACGAGCATCGGTCGGGTTTCCGGCCTTGTCAACCCACGCTACCGGCTGTTCCGTATCATCCACCATTTCAGTCTGTGGATAGACCTGCCCGTCCTGTCCGATCCCCTTGTCACTGCCAATCACCAGCAGTTTGGGGATTTCCCAGGACGAAATCCACGCGTGCTCTTGCCGCAGCTCGGCAATGGGCGTAGGATTGGGCTGGAAGTACCACGTTCGCTCACCCTCCTGGATGTCTGCGACCGTCTTTTCGTTCAGCCCCAGGCTGGTGATTTCCCCCGTGTCCCCGGCTCGAATGGCTGCAACTTGCTCCTGGGTGAGTTCTTGCCGTTCTGCGCCGGCCAGCGTGGTGAGCAGGTTGTACTTGGCGATAACGGCAATGGCGGGAGCCGTGGTGTAGAGCAGGCCAATGAAGACCAGCGCCCACCCTGCCGAGTAGCGAGCCGCCCGCACGTTGGGCACGGTGTAGAAGCGGACAATCACGTGGGGCAGGCCGGCTGTGCCTATCATCAACGCAATGGTGATAAATAAGACGTCTATCATCGACTTGCCCGTAAAGGGCAGAATATACTCATTCAGCCCCAGGTCCACCTGAAGCGCGTCCAGGCGCGGAGCCAGGTCGCTGAAGGTGAGCGCAAGCTGTGGCACCGCCCAGACGTTATCAGTCAGGCGGGCGCTCAGGAAGAAGGCCGGGATGAGGTAGGCGAAGATGAGCACCGAATACTGTGCCACCTGGGTCCAGGTAATCCCCTTCATCCCGCCGATGATGGCGAAGAAGGAGACAATCGCCATCCCGATGATAACCCCGACGGTGATGTCCACCTTGAGGTAGCGGCTAAAGACGATCCCCACCCCGCGCATCTGCCCGGCGACGTAGGTAAACGAGACGAAGATGGCGCAGACAGCCGCGACGGAACGGGCCACCTGGGAGTAGTAGCGGTCGCCCACGAAGTCCGGCACGGTGTACTTCCCGAACTTGCGCAGGTAGGGAGCCAGCAGCAGCGCCAGCAGCACGTAGCCACCCGTCCACCCCATCAGGTAGACGGCTCCGTCATATCCCATAAAGGAAATCAGCCCCGCCATCGAGATGAACGAGGCGGCCGACATCCAGTCTGCCGCGGTTGCGGCCCCATTCGCCATCGGCGGGATGCCCTGTCCGGCGACGTAGAACCCTTTGGTGTCCCGCACCCGGTTGGCATAGCCGATGTAGAGGTAGCCTCCGAAGGAGAGGCCAACCAGAACAAAAGTCCAGATTTCAGTCGGGCTAAAACTCATTGATGGTTGCTCCTTTCCTTCGTCTTACTCTTGCACGTCGTACTCTTTATCCAGCTTGTCCATCCGTCGCGCATACACAAAAATCAAAACGACGAAGACGTAGATAGACCCCTGCTGTGCGAACCAGAACCCGGCGGGGAGTTGACCAATCTGAAAGGTGTTCATCCCCCGCACCAGCAGAATACCCAGAACATAGGATACCAGCGCCCAGATGCCGAGCAACGTCAAAATCAGGGTAATGTTTTTCCGCCAGTACTCCTGCATACGATCTTGAGTTTGGGTCGATGTTGGCGTTTCCATAATACGCACCTCCCTTACACTGATACCACCAGATGATGTTGACAACGATGTCGTTATGTTCAAACCCGGACGAGTTCGGATGAGGTCCCAGGGGATATAGGTTTGACAGACACAAAAACCCCTCCCTGCCGTCCTCGCATACCCGGACCCGAAGGAAGGAAAGCACCGGCAGGGACACCTGTCATCCGAAATGCCCGCAATGTGTGACCGGATTATAAAAAAGAAATTTCAGGGTAAGATAAGGAACGTGTAAAATTTCCGTAAAGCGAGGGCCGGGGGAAAGAGAACGCCCCCGCAGATCAGCCTCCCCCCCCCGAAAGGTAGGCATCAATCGCCATGATCGCAATGCTGTTCTGCATGATATGCAACACCAGCCCCGGCGTAATGGAGCCGCTCTTTTCGCGCAGGAAGCCCAGGATGATACCGACGAAGAAGAGCAGCGGGAAGATGATGGGGATGAGGTGAACGACCGTGAAGATGGCAGCGCTCCCGAGGATAGCCACCCCCGACCCCCACGGTCGCAGCAGCGGGTAGATCATCCCGCGGAAGAGCACCTCTTCGGCAATGGGGGCTAGCACCGCAATGAGCACGAAGATCCAGATGCGCGAGGAGGTGTCAAAAGCCTGTCCCCCAGACATCAATTCGACCTGGGGGTTTTCAAAGGGTTGCCCGAGCACCGTTCCGATGATAGCGACCAGCCCCACAAAGCCCACCAGCACCGCCGGGAGGAGCAGAAAGGTGCTGGCAAGCGCCCACCAGGGCGGCGAACGCAGCCCGAGCGCTTCCCACCCCGAGGCGCGGGCCGCAAAGAGATAGACGCCGAGCAGCATCACCCCATACAGCAGCGCAATAGCACCATACATAAAGGGCGTGGCGATACCAGCTTCGGCGTCGAGCCAGCCAAGCTGGATACCCAGAAACCGCACGAACCGGACCGCAACCACTGCAAGTACGACCATCAGAAAGACCTTCCCCACATCGCGCCAGGTCCACGCCACCTCGGAGCGTGGCGACAAGGGTGGTTCCTGCTTCACAGAGGGCATTGACAAAGCTTGTCCGTCCTTTCCCGTCTCAATTTCATAGAAATGGCAGCGCAGGAAACCACCTGCTTGAGCGGGTGGAGGAAGCGCTGCCGTCCTCCTTTCTGTTCTCCAAACGTTCCACCATGTCGTCCTGTGCTGGTTTTTCGCCTTACGACAGGA
>DAOTUF010000222.1:0-5289 GCA_034437495.1 Chloroflexaceae bacterium
CGTAGATCATCCCATCGCCAGCGTTCTGCGCTGCCACCTGCTCCCGCCGATGGGCGTCTTCTTCGTTGTGCTGTCTGGCGTCCTCAATCATCCGTTCAATGTCCTCTTTCGAGAGACCGGACGTGGTGGTAATCGTGATGCTCTGCTCTCGACCGGAGGCTTTGTCTCGGGCTGAGACGCTAGTTATCCCATTGGTGTCAATGTCGAAGCTGACTTCAATCTGTGGCTTTCCACGGGGGGACGGGGGGATACCCGTCAGGTCGAACCGCCCCAGGCTCTTGTTCAGGCGGGATTCGGCGCGTTCGCCCTGGAGCACGTGAATTTCAACGCTCGACTGGTTATCGCTGGCCGTCGAAAAGACGCGCTCTTTGCGGGTCGGGATGGTCGTGTTGCGCTCAATGAGGGGGACCATAATGCCTCCCAACGTTTCAATCCCCAGGGTGAGGGGGGTAACATCAAGCAGCACCAGGTCACGCACCTCTTTGTTGAGCACCCCGGCCTGGATAGCCGCCCCCATCGCTACCACTTCGTCAGGATTGACGCTCCTGGTCGGTGCTTTGCCAAAGAACGTCTGCACGGCCTGCTGCACAGCGGGCATGCGGGTCTGGCCCCCCACCAGGATGACCGTGCCAATCTGCCCCGGACCCACCCCGGCATCGTTCAACGCCTGTCGAACCGGCTCCATACTGCGCTCAATCAGGTCGGCGGTCAGTTGCTCCAGCCGGGCGCGGCTGAGGGCCGTGCTCAGGTGTTTGGGTCCCTGGACATCGGCGGTAATGAAGGGGAGGCTGATTTCGGTGCGGAGCATGGTGCTCAGTTCCATCTTGGCTTTTTCGGCAGCCTCTTTCAAGCGCTGCAAGGCGGTGCGGTCCTGCCGCAGGTCAATCCCATGTTCGTCCTGAAAGGTGTCGGCCAGCCAGGTGATAATCCGCTGGTCGAAGTCATCGCCGCCCAGGTGGGTGTCCCCACTGGTAGCCCGCACCTCAATCACGCGGTCGCCCAGTTCCAGGATAGAGATATCGAACGTCCCGCCCCCCAGGTCATACACCGCCACCAGTTCGTCGTTGCCCTTTTCCAGGCCATAGGCAATGGCGCTGGCTGTCGGCTCGTTGATAATCCGCACCACCTCCAACCCCGCAATTTTCCCGGCGTCTTTGGTCGCCTGACGCTGGCTGTCGTTGAAATAGGCGGGAACGGTGATAACGGCCCGCTCCACCGGCTCGTCCAGGTAGGCTTCGGCATCGCTCTTGAGCTTTTGCAGCACCATCGCGGCAATCTCCGGGGGAGCATAGGCCCGCCCCCCCATGAGCACCTGCACGTCACCATTGGGCGCACTGGCCAGCAGGTAGGGGACAAGCTCGCGGTCACGCTGCACGTCGGCTTCGTTGAGTTTGCGCCCCATAAAGCGCTTGACCGAGAAAATCGTGTGCTCCGGGTTCATCACCGCCTGGCGGCGAGCAACCTGCCCGACCATTCGTTCGCCGGTCTTGCTCACCGCAACGACCGACGGGGTGATGCGTGCGCCCTCGGCGTTGGGGATGACCACGGGTTCGCCGCCCTCGATGACAGCGACCACCGAGTTGGTCGTTCCCAGGTCTATGCCAATAATCTTTGGCATGTCAATCGTGCTCCTTCATCAGACCATAGATATGGACAGAGACTCTATGCGACTGGCGGGGCCGCGGCTCCGTCGGCTCCGGAAGCCTCGGATGGACCGGACGGCCCCGGGTCGTTCCCGACCTTCACCATCGACGGGCGCAATACCCGGTCGCGCAAGAGATACCCTTTCTGCAACACCTCAAGCACTTTGTTGTCCTGGCCTCTGGCTTCTTCGTAGGTCACGGCGTGGTGGAGGTTCGGGTCGAAGTCCTCCCCCTCCGCCACAATGGGCGTGACCCCCTCGGTTTCCAGGAGGACCAGGAGCTTCTGGGTAATCATGCGCATCCCTTCCCACCAGGGGGTTGCCGCTATCTCCGCCGGTATGTTCTCTCCGGCCCGTTCCAGATCATCCAGGATGGGAAGCAGTTTGAGCAGCAGGCCCGCGTTGGCGCTGCGCTTCAATTCATCTCGGTCTATTTCTGCCCGACGCTTGTAATTCTTAAAATCGGCCACCGAACGGAGCCACTGGTCTTTGTATTCCGTAATCTGAGACTGGGCCTGCACCAACTGCGCTTCGGCCTGCACCAACCGCTGCTCTAGCTCCGATTCGACCTGGGCCACATCCTGAACCACATCAATCACTTCTGCCGTACCCCGTTCGGGCGCTGCATCCTGACCAAAGCTGCCATTGCTGGCCGGCGGGGTGGTCTGCTGGTTCTGGGTTTCTGCCTGATTCGGCTCATTACTCATCAATACCTCCTCTTCTTTGCAATTCGTCTTTCTTTTCCTCTTTCCAGGATACCGATTTTCCAGGATATCGGGATATTCGGGATATCGGGATATCGGGATATCGACATCAGGATGTGGTTTCAAACGAACGTTCGTCGCTGCCGTAGAGTTCCTGCAAGAGGCTGCTCATCACCACGGACATATAGCGAACTGTCGAGATAGAGCGGGGGTAGGCCATACGGGTCGGGCCAATCACGCCCAGAACGCCAGCGACCGACCCTTCGACGCCATAGCGCGAGAGCACCAGGCTGTACTCGCGCATCTCCTCGCTGCGGTTCTCTCCCCCGATGATGACCTGCACCTTTTCGCTGGTGAGGGTCTGGTGGATCAGCGCCCCCAGAACTTCGCTATTCGTCAGGATTTCAAACGACTGGCGGATGCACTCCACGGCCCGTCGGGAATCCTCTTCTTTGATCAGGGAGGGCAGAAACTCCGGCTGACTGAGCATCTCTATCCACCCATCGCTGTGAATGCGCCGGTTGACCTGCTCTTCCACCTGGCGCATGAGCCGGGCCACCAGTTCCAGGATGTGGTACTCCAGAGAATCAAGTTCGGGAACATACTGCTGACGGTCGCGGACCAGCAATTCTTCGATGGTCGTAACGGAGGCATCCGCGCAGCGTTCGTTGATAGATGCCGAGATACGGCGGAGTTCGTCTTGCTGCGGGACATTCTCCAGGAAACACGTTTGCTGCATCACGGTGGCGTCGTGGAACACCAGCACCAGCAGCACCACCCGTTCGTGGATGGCAATCAGTTCCAGGTGTTTGAAGCGGGCTTTGTAGGAGCGGGGGGGCGTCACCACGGACGCATTCTGGGCCGTCCGAGCGAGCACGGCGGCTGCCAGGGCCACCCACTGGTCCATATCCCCGCGGACCTGGGAGAACTGCTGCCGAATCGTCTGCTGTTCTTCGAGCGGGAGGGGGGTATGGTCCATGAGATGCTCGACAAAGAACCGGTACCCTGCGTCTGTCGGTATCCGCCCGGCCGAGGTATGCAAATGCGTGAGATAGCCCAGTTCCTCCAGCACGGCCAGTTCGTTGCGAACGGTTGCGGACGAAACCGGCAGGTCATACTTGCGCACCAGAGATTCTGAAGCTACGGGCGCGGCGTTCTCGATGAATTCTTGCACGACCAGTTTCAAGATGAACTGGCGACGTTCGGTCAGGGCTGCTGCCATGGTTCCACCTCGCCATTCCAACTATCCCCATCCAGGTGCGTTGTCTCTTGCCTCTCTCCTGCAACACGAACGGACAACCAAAGGAATGGCGTGCCCTTTTGCACGCCATCCGCTTTCCCATTGTACCATGAGATCCCGGAGCTGTACAATCCCTCACCTCCACCGCAGCGCCCGGAGAGCACCACCGCTGCTCCCATCCTCCCACCAATGGAATGGCCCCCCCGAAAGAACCAAAGAACTATGGTCGCTCCGAAAGAACCGTAAAGGGGAGTTCATATTCGACGTGGCTCTCCCGACCCGTGACCACCGTCGTCCACCGTCCCGCCACTGCATCGGTGGGAGTGGCGCATTCCCAGTCGGCGCGTCCCCAGGCGTTGGCACGGGTGGAGGCGCGGTGCTCCGTGAAGCCGGTGGGGTTGACACACCGATAGTCCACCATTTCCTTCCGGTCGAACCCGGAGGCGAAGAAGGCGAACGTCGTCCCAGGGCGGCCCTCTGCGGGGTGGACGGCGTGGTCATAGGGGTCGTTCATGCGGGGAGGCTGGTCGTGTTCTTCGCGGACGATTTCAAAGGTGACGCTGCGGATAGCTCCCCGCCCATCTCGCACCATCCAGGTCCAGGTGCCGGGGATGGCTCGTTCGGGCACCTCCCATTCGATGTCAATCCGCCCATATTCCCCTGCGCTGATCTCGTCCCGCTGAAAGACCTCCCCGTCGGGAGCCACAATCCACTGTTCGACGCGCTCCCACGGAGAAAAGTTGTTGGCAAAGAAGGAGAGCCAGGAACCGGGCGTACTGCGGGCCGAACTGACCGCAATATCGTAGGGGTCTCGCGGGTGGGCTTCTTCGGGGAAGGGCGTGTCCGGTACGATTTCCAGATAGAGAATGCGTTCGACGTGGCTGGTCTCCCCGCGGGCGCGGATAGTCCACCGTCCCGCCACCGCATCATCCGGCGATTCCCACGTCCAGTCCACCCGCCCGCGCTCGTTCGAACCAAACGACCCCAGGGAGCGCATCGGGCCGGCAGGGGGGTGCCCCCAGAACGTCACCTTTTCGACGCCGTGGTATCCGCTGGCAAAGAGCGAAAAACTCGTGCCTGGCGCACCAGCATAGGGCGAAACGGCGGTGTCCTCTTCGCGCTGCCCGGCGGGGGTTTCCTGCAAGGGAAAGGTTTCCAGGGGGCCTATCTCAAAGAAGATGATGCGTTCGGTGCCGCCCCGGTCGCGGGCAACCATCGACCAGCGCCCGTACCGTGCGTCGGACGGAGAAATCCACGTCCAATCAGCCCGCCCGGTGTGGTTCGAGCGGATTTCACCGGCGGGGTAGACACACGCTTCGGCAGACCCGCGGACCTGCGCACACGTAGGCGGCGCGTTGACCCAGAGCGATACCCAGGTTTCTTCCTCGAAGCCCGAGGCAAAGAAGGCAAAGACGCTGCCGGGGGCGGCTCTGGGTGGCTGAACGGCCTGCTCGACCTGTGCAAACGGCGCAGCAGCCGCGACCGGCGGTGGGGTCGAGAGACCACCATCTCCCGCCATGGCAGCGCTCAGGACCATGACCACGACCGTGACCATGAGATGGGACAATCCAACGAATTTCATAGAAATGGCAGCGCAGGAAACCACCTGCTTGAGCGGGTGGAGGAAGCGCTGCCGTCCTCCTTTCTGTTCTCCAAACGTTCCACCATGTCGTCCTGTGCTGGTTTTTCGCCTTACGACAGGA
>DAOTUF010000223.1:0-5669 GCA_034437495.1 Chloroflexaceae bacterium
TCCTGTCGTAAGGCGAAAAACCAGCACAGGACGACATGGTGGAACGTTTGGAGAACAGAAAGGAGGACGGCAGCGCTTCCTCCACCCGCTCAAGCAGGTGGTTTCCTGCGCTGCCATTTCTATGAAACAGAAAGGTGGTCACGATGAGTCCGAGCTATGCCCCGGGTATTGACATCAACGCCCCCGTTTCGCCCGAATTTGCCGAAATATTGACCCCGGACGCCATGAACTTTCTTGCGAAGCTCCACCGTACGTTTGAGGCAAGGCGGCAAGAGTTGCTGCGCCGCCGGGCGGAGCGGCAGGCCGAGTTCGACGCCGGGAAGATGCCCGACTTCTTGCCCGAGACCGCAGCAGTGCGGGATGACCCGACCTGGACGGTTGCGCCCGTCCCGCCTGACTTGCAGGACCGGCGCGTGGAAATCACCGGTCCGACCGACCGGAAGATGGTGGTCAATGCGCTCAACTCCGGCGCAAAGGTCTATATGACCGACTTCGAAGATTCCAACACGCCCACCTGGGAGAACCTCATCCGCGGGCAGGTGAACCTCCGCGATGCCGTCAGCCGCGCAATTGACTTCGTGAGCGAGGAGGGCAAGAGCTACCAACTCAAAGATACGATTGCCACGCTGGTGGTGCGGCCCCGCGGCTGGCACCTGAACGAAAAGCACGTGCTGATTGATGGGCAACCCATGTCGGGGGGGCTGTTTGATTTCGGCCTCTACTTTTTCCACAATGCCCGCACCCTGATGGGGAAAGGCTCCGGCCCCTACTTCTACCTCCCCAAGTTTGAAAGCCACCTGGAAGCGCGGCTCTGGAACAACGTGTTTGACCTGGCCCAGGACGAGCTTGGCATTCCCCGCGGGACCATCAAGGCGACCGTGCTGATTGAAACCATTCTGGCGGCCTTTGAAGCCGAAGAGATTCTCTATGAACTGCGCTACCATTCGGCGGGGCTGAACTGTGGGCGGTGGGACTACATCTTTAGCTGCATCAAGAAGTTCCGCAACCACCCGGAGATTGCCTTTGCGGACCGGGCGCTGGTGACGATGACGACCCACTTCATGCGCTCCTATTCGCTGCATGTCATCAAGGTGTGCCACCGCCGCAACGCGCACGCCATCGGGGGCATGGCCGCGCAAATCCCCATCAAGGACGACCCCCAGGCCAACGAGGAGGCGCTTGCGCGGGTGCGAGCCGACAAGGAGCGCGAGGCCAGCGACGGGCATGATGGCACCTGGGTCGCCCACCCGGGGTTGGTGCCGATTGCGCTGGAGGCATTCAACGCAAAGATGCCGCAGCCCAACCAGATAGACCGCAAGCGCGAGGATGTGAATATCACGCCGGATGATTTGCTGAAGTTTGGACCCGACAGCCCCATCACCGAAAAAGGGCTGCGCACCAATATCAACGTGGGGGTGCAATATCTAGGGTCGTGGCTGGCGGGCAACGGGTGCGTGCCTATCTTCAACCTGATGGAAGACGCGGCCACGGCGGAGATTTCCCGTTCGCAGGTGTGGCAGTGGATTCGCAGCCCCAAAGGGGTGCTGGATGATGGACGAAACGTGACCGTCGAGATGTTCCGGAGCATGCTGGCCGAAGAGATGGAGAAGATCAAGGCGCACCTCGGGGAGAACTATGCAGCCGGGCAGTACGAAGAGGCGGCGCAGCTCTTCGACCGGCTCATCACGAGCGATGACTTTGTGGAGTTTCTGACCCTGCCTGGCTATGACAAGCTGGACTGATAACTGATTCGGATGCAGTACCCGCGCCGTGGTCGTGCTCCGGTGCTACGAGGAAGGGACCTGAAGGGAGGTCAGCATCTCCCGGACCTGGGTGTATTCGGTTTCGACCTGGGAGACGAGCGAGGAGGCTTTTTCCATCACGGCGGGGAGTTTGAGCGCTTCCAGTCTGCGGCACAACGCCGACAGCCGGAGCGCTCCTATCTGGGTGCTGCTCGAACGGAGCGAGCTGGTCAGACGGACGAAGGTCTGGATGTTCCCCTTCTCAAGCGCCTGCCGCATATTGGCGAGCAGGGCCGAAGCGTTGTCCTGGTAGAGGTGGATAAACTGGTCGGTCTCGTCGGGCGCACTCCGGCCTACGGCTTCGAGAAACTGTTCCAGAACCGTGGTATCAACGGAGGGTGAAAGGTGCTGGCCCGATGCGTCGGTGCGCTGTTCGAGGCGGATGACGCGGCGGGTGGTCTGGCTGAGCACCCGGGTCAGTTCTTGTAATTGCACGGGCTTGCTGATATAGTCGTCCATCCCCTCCTGGAGCAGCCATTCGCGGTAGCCCTTCATAGCGTGCGCGGTCATAGCGATGATGCGAGGTTGCTGGTCGGCGGGCCACAGCGAGCGAATGTGGTGCATGGCTTCCACCCCATCCATCTCTGGCATCTGCACATCCATCAGGACGACATCATAGGGCTGGCGTTCCAGCGCGTGCAGCACATCCAGACCGTTGGCGGCGATATTGGCTCGATACCCGAGCCTCCCCAACAACCGCAGGGCAACCTTCTGATTGACGGTGTTGTCTTCGGCGACTAGCACATGCAGCGGGTGGCGGTAGGCCATCTGGGAATCGACAGCGGTAGCCTGAATGCCCTGGAACACCATCCGGCCCGGCAGCTCGGTTCCCACCTGCTTCTGAAGCATGGCTGTCACCGTCTGGTAGAGGGCCCCGGGGCGAACAGGTTTCACGAGATAGGCCGTCGTATCTTCTGCGATGTAGCGCGGAAGTTCGCCGCGCACGCCAACGGAGGTCAGGACCAGGATGGGGAGGGAAGCGGGGAGGGGGGGGCGGCGCATCTGCCGTATCAGGCTCAGTCCATCCATGTCGGGCAGGGCAATATCCAGGATGGCGATATCGGGAGGGGGTTTCTGCTGGAGCGATGCCAGGGCATCGGCTCCGGACGCCGCAACGAGCGGCTTCATCCCCCACCACGTTGTCAGGGAGATGAGCAGGCTGCGGTTGGTCTGATTTTCGTTGACGATGAGCACCCGTTTGTCAGTTAGATGGGGGCGGTTGCGCAGGAGGTAGGGGCGCGGGGAGGTAGCGTGGACCTCGGTCTTCAGGGTGACATGAAACGTAGACCCCCGTCCCTCCTCGCTCTCCACCCAGATGGTCCCCCCCATCATTTCGGCCAGCCGCTTGCTAATCACCAGTCCCAGGCCAGTGCCGCCATATTTGCGCGTGGTCGAGTCATCGAGCTGGCTGAACGATTGAAACAGCCGGTTCACGCGGTCCGGAGGGATACCGATGCCCGTGTCGCGCACCGCAATATGCACATCGTGCAGGGGGCGGGGGACCGGGGCCTGCCCTGGGGTCGGGGGTCGGGTCTCTATTTCATCCCCGAAGCCTGAGTGACCTGATCCGCTCTCCTCCCTACTCGCGTCATCAGAGGAAGGAGCGGAAGCAGCCAGCATATCGGAACTAGCCCCGATCCCTGACCCCCGAACCCCGACCCCTGGTCTCCCGACTTCGGAAACGGAGATGACCACCTCTCCCTGCTCGGTAAACTTGATGGCATTATCCAGCAGATTGACCATAATCTGGCGCAGGCGCGTGCTGTCGCCGACCAGGTCACAGGGGATGGTGGGGTCAATCTGGTAGGCCAGGTTGATGCCTTTGCGGTCGGCTCTGGCTGCGAGCAGGTCCAGCGATTCTTCCAGGCAGTCGTGGAGGTTGAAGGGGTGGTGTTCCAGGTCCAGCTTGCCTGCTTCAATCTTCGAGAAGTCGAGGATATCGTTAATCAAGGTGAGCAGCGTGTTCCCGCTGACCTGGATGGTCTCCAGGTAGTCCTGCTGCTCCGTGTTCAGGTCGGTTTCAAGCAGCAGGTGGGTCATCCCGATGATGGCGTTCATGGGGGTGCGGATTTCGTGGCTCATATTGGCCAGAAACGCTGATTTGGCGCGGTTGGCAACATCTGCTGCTCGCCAGGCTCGCTGGAGTTCTTCCTCGGCCTGCTTGCGCTCGGTGATGTCGCGCATGGTCGCACACATCATCGTTCCCTTTTCGGTAACGATGGGGAAGGAGAATTGTTGGATATGGCGGCGGGTCCCGTCCGGGCGCTCTATCTCGTGTTCCTGGGGATAGTTGATCCAGGGAGACTGTCCGGTGTGGAAGAACGCCTGCGTTGCGGCTTTGAAGCGTTCGCAGGCGTCCGGGGTTCGCCGTTCACTCGGGAGTATCTGGACCAGGATATCCCACGACGGGTGCCCCACCACCTCGTCCCGCTCCAGGCCGCTGATTTGCTCGGCTCCCCGGTTCCATTCGATGATGATACCCTGTTCGTTGGTCAGGCTGATGCCATCGGATGTTTGTTCGACCACGCCGCGAAACTTCTGCTCAGACTGGCGCATCGCTTCTTCGGCGTGCAGTCGCTCGGTAATGTCTTCTTTCACGGCGATAAAGTGGGTGACGTCGCCGTGGGCGTTTGTGACGGGTGAGATGGAGGCGGATTCCCAGTAGAGTTCCCCATTTTTCTTTTTGTTGTGGAACACACCGCGCCATTCGCTGCCAGCGGTGATGGTCTCCCACAGCTGCGCGTACTCTTCGGAGGGGGTTTCGCCAGACTTCAGGACGCGGGGGTTTTGCCCCACCACTTCCTGGAAGTCGTAACCGGTGAGGCGCATGAATTTGGGGTTGACATATTCGATATTGCCAGCCGTGTCGGTGATGACGATGGAGACGGGGCTTTGCTCCACTGCGCGGTAGAGCTTGCGCAGTTCGGCGTCGTTGCGGTCCAGCGACTCCTCGATGTGGTAGCGGTAGAGCACTTCGCCAATGATAGCCGCGGCTACTCTCAGTGCGTCTATCTCTGCTTCCGACCAACCCCGGTCGCTCCACCATTCATCAAACTTGATCATCCCCCACCAGCGCGACCCGACAAAGATCGGGACGACCGCAATGGAACAGATGCCCTGAGCAATCAGAAGGTTCCGTTCCGGTTCGGGAAGGGTGCAGATGGAGCCATAGATCGGGGTTCCGTGCGACAGCGCCTCTTGCCAGCGCAGGGGAATGGTCTGCCCGGACTGACAGCCAGGGGGAAGGGCATTCTGGGCATCTCGAAGCGGCGTGCTTTCGTCTCCCGGTTCCCGCCATTCAACTACCTGTTCCGGATTCATCCAGGAATAGCGCAGGTGGGCAACGGGGGTTGCCTGGGCGCAGGGTTGGTCCTGGTCCGGTTGCTCTGGAGCGGACTGCACTTCGCACACACAGACACAACTGACCTCTGCTGCCATTCCAAGGCGTTCCAGCAGTGGTTGGATATGCTGGTTCAGGCTGGTGACGCTGCGCAAAAACTGCTCGGCGGCGATGCGCACCGCGCTCAAGATGGCGTCGTGGATTCGGAGCGATCTTTCGACCTCACAGATCCGTCGGGCCTGCTGCTGGTGGGCGCGGAGTTCCCGTTCCAGATCAAGGACCTGCTGGCGGAGCAGATGGTTTTCCTGCTGAAGGAGCCGGGTGGTATCGATAGAGTTGTGCTGGTCTTCAGTCATAGATGCGTGCCTTCAAGCGCGGAAACCCACCCGCTTGAGTGTTGGGAGGAAGCGCCCTGCTTTAGCGGCTTCAGCCCAGTGCCGAAGCCATACGGGTAGCCCTACCCGGCTTGGGGCTGGTTTTTCGTCTTACGACAGGAAAACCAGCAAACCCACTCGCCTTACGGCGGT
>DAOTUF010000224.1:0-4380 GCA_034437495.1 Chloroflexaceae bacterium
GGGAGGCAATGCCCGCCAGAAAGGGAAGCAAACGGAACCCATATTCGTGCGCTCCAACCAGCCGGATGACCAGCTTTTCGAGCAGGAGAAAGCCCACCGGTGCGCCCTGGTCGTGTTCCAGGGGTTGGAGGAGACCCCCGAATGACCGGCTCAGGAGGTTGCGCACAAGCTGGTACTCATCATTCCACAGCGATTTGTTGTTGAGATAGAGCACGGCCCGCAGGAGCACGCCCACAAGGAGCAGCACCCCCGCCAGACGGTCGGGCCAGTTTTGAAACCAGCGCTGGCGGGGGGGGATGGTGTCTGGTTCTGGTTTCATTTCCCTTTTTCTCTTCACACCGATGGGGCAGTGTAGCGAATCGGCGGCATCTCGGTGACGGTGAGCAACCCACACCGCGCCGCCACCACCGGACGGATAGCGTGCAGCACAATGGCAGAAGCAGCATGGTCGCCGTGAAGTCCTCCCTTGACGAGCAGGTTAATGGGCGGTGTTCCCTCAATCTTAATGGCATCGTAGGTTTCTTGCGAACCAACCACGGTCTGCCAGTCCAGGCGGATGGCCTCGCGCTCTTCGACGGTGCCAACCGCCACCTGACGGATACCAGCGATTTGCCCCGGAGCGATGGCAAAGTGGCTTTCGCGCACCCACTCTTCCGACAGGATAGGCTCGATGCGCTCGTCAATGCGCTCGATCTTCCAACCAATCGCATCAGCAATCATATGGAGCGATTCGAGCATCCCGATATGGCGGTTGCACGGGTCGGTGATGTGCTCACGGAACTGCTCCGTCGTCAGGCCCGCGCCAATCCGATGGTACAGGCTGGCGCGGCGCAGGGTGGCGTTGGTCACGCGGGTGACGGAGATACGGCTCACGCAGGAGGAGGGACCGGTCAGGATGAGGGGCAGCAGGTCCATCACAAAGCCGGGGTTGACCCCCACCCCGAGCACGGAGACGCCGCTGTAGCAGGCCAGTTCATCCAGGTCTTTCGCCAGTTGCAGGTGCCGGGCATAGGGGTAGACCAACTCTTCGCAAGTGGAGATTACGTTGGTTCGCGCCCGCAGGCAGGTCTGAATCTGGGGGTAGGTATCGGTCAGGAGCGAGGTAGTGGCTACGATGGCAATGTCGGGGCGAGTAGACTCAAGCACCTCGACCGGGTCTTCCTTGACCGGTATCCCCAGGGAATGGTCAAGCTCCAGCACCTCCCCCAGGTCGCGTTGGAGGAGCGACGGGTCGCGTTCGATGCCGCCAACCAGTTCCAACCCCGGTGTCTGGCAGACCATCTGGGCAATGGCGCGGCCCGTTGCTCCCAGGCCATAGTGAACCACACGAATAGGGCGCACGTCTTTCATCTCTCAACCTTCCTTTCTAACAGGCAGTATGCATGCTATTCTCTCTCAATGATTTCTCTTCTAGCGGACTTCGGTAAAGGGCACCGGCGTAAAAACCAGGAAGAAGATAATGATGCCCACCACCGCCAGCACCTTTTGCCAGCGGTGCAGCGACGTGACTTCGTTGAGCAGCGGGGCCCGAAACCGTCCGAGCACGGCTATCAGGGCGGCCCACACAAACCAGCCCACCCACAGAAACCCCATGACGAGCATGAGCAGGACCATGCCCCAGGTGACTTTGCGGGCTGTCTGGTGGCCGACCAGGGCATACAGGATATGCCCGCCATCAAGCTGCCCCGCGGGGATGAGGTTCAGCCCCGTCACGAGCAGGCCCACCCAGGCAGCCATGGCGACCGGGTGCAAAAAGACATCTTCACCGCCAGAGGGAAGGAACTTCCCGAAGACGGCCCACTTCAGCCCTGCATAGAGCAGCGAATTGCCCTCCAGCAGAAAGGGCGGCTCCGGGGTCTGCACCTCCGAAAGGTTCAGGCCAAGCAGCAGCAGCGGAATGGCCGGGACCAGCCCGGCCAGTGGCCCGGCGATGGCAATGGAGAAGAGCGCCCGGCGGTCGGGGGGAGGGGCCTTCATCGAGATGAACGCGCCCATGGTACCTATCATACTGAGCGGCATGGGGATGAAGAAGGGATAGCTGACCGCAACCCCCAGACGACGGGCGACCAGGAAGTGCCCCAACTCGTGGGCCAGCAGGATGGAGAGCAGGGTGGCGCTGAAGGCCACGCCCGGCACGATATCGAAGAAGATGGTTCCCAGGTCGGGCGGGAGGGGGAGCCGCAGGGCAAAGCGCCCGGCCTCGCTCGCTGGAGTCAGGCCGCCAGCCATAACGGTCGAAAGCACCGTCAGGCCAAACAGCAGCAGGGCCAGCCACAACCGGGAGCGCCCCGGCTCCAGGACGAGGGGGAGCGCCAGCAGCGCCACCTGCTCATGGTCGTGCGCATGCTCCTTCTGGCGCAGCAGCGCGGTGTAGCCGGCTGGCTTCAGGCGCTCTGACACATAATCATAGGCTTCCTGGGGGGCAACGCGCAGGTGCCCGACCACTTGCAGGGTGCCGGGGGGACCCATGCTGGCCTGCTCAACGCCGGTCACGTCCATAATGCTGGCGGCGAGAGTGCGAAGGGTTTCGTTATTCATCGCACCCGGCTTTGTCTCTGGTTCAGGTTCGTGTTCATGTTCGTGTTCGTGTTCGTGGTCCATAGGCTTCCTCAGTCTGGCTACAGGGGTATCAGAACTTCGGCGGCAAAGCTCTGCCTGGAACCATCTTCAAATTCGACCAGGTAGCTCCACCATTGCCGCAACTGCCGTTGCAACTCGGTGGGTGGCAGCACGGCTTTCACCGTTCCGATGCGCCCGGTGGAGATAACCCGCACGCGGTCAGCTTCTTTGAACACGGGTGTCCGCGCCAGGGTGGACATAGTGGGAGACTGGGACAGGTCTTGCATCCGCTGCTGGTGCTCATCGTGGACGTGGAGCGTTCCCATGGCTATCCATTCCTGCGTGCCCGGTCGTCGCGTCGGGACCTGGACCTCGATGGCACTTCCCAGGGTGTCCTTCAAGTCCTGAATAGCCTGTCGGACAGCCTGTTCTTCCCCGGTCAGGCGTATCGTCACGATGCTCATACGGCGTTCACCGGTACCGCATCTTGCGGGTTCGGGCGAGCATCCGTTCCCAGAAGTTGAGCGGCTCCCCGCAGACTTCGCACCGCCCCAGGGCCCGCCAGACCTTGCGCTGCATCGCCTGCCGTTCCTGTTCGTGCTGTTCGTGCTGGTCTCGTTCGTGCTGCTCAATCAAACCACGCTCATACCAGGCCTGTTCCATTGCCGCCCACTCGTCCCGCGGGAGTTCCAGATTCCACAGCCGTACGGTCGCGTCGTCGCTGCCGGAGGCGAGCACCCGTCCGTCGGGGCTGAAGGCCACGCTGTAGACATCGCTGGTATGCCCCTTCAATCGCCGCAGTTCGCGCCCGCTTGCACTCTCCCACAGCACAATGGTCCGGTCGGCACTGCCCGACGCGAGCAGGTGTTCGCGGGGGTGGTAGACCGCGCACCAGGAAGGGTAGCGGTGTCCATCCATCCGCCGCACCTGCTGGTGCTGTTCCACATCCCACAGCCCGATGGAGCCATCGACATTGCTCAGCACCAGGATGCGCCCGTCCGAGCGGAAGGCCACGCTGTTGACCCCGTTGGTAGGGATATCCAGTCGTCCGACCTCCTGGCCAGTGGCCACGTCCCACAGCGCCACGGTGCAGTCGCGGCTGCCCGAGGCGAGCACGCGCCCGTCGGGGCTGAAGGCCACGCTTTTAACATATTCCGGGTGGCCTTCGATGCGCCGCACCTGCTGGCCGGTGGCCGTATCCCACAGACAGACGCAGCCATCTTCGCTGCCCGAGGCGAGCACGCGCCCGTCGGGGCTGAAGGCCACGCTGTAGACCAGGTTGGTATGACCGCGGCCCTGCCACTGTTCGCGCCCGGTCTCGACCTCCCACACCCGCACGGTGGTGTCGGTGCTGCCCGAGGCGAGCAAACGCCCATCGGGGCTGAAGGCCACCGTATAGACCCTCGCCGTGTGTCCGTTCAGGCAGTGGACCTCGCGTCCGCTCGCCACCTCAAAGAGGCGGGCGGTTGTGTCCCAACTTGCCGAGGCCAGCAAGCGCCCGTCGGGGCTGAAGGCCACGCTGTAGATGGTCGCGTTACCGGCGCACCGCTGAAGCGGTGAAATCTCCTCAATTGCAGTCCCCTCGAAGGTGTTCATAGAAATGGCAGCGCAGGAAACCAACTGCTTGAGCGGGTGGAGGAAGCGCTGCCGTCCTCCTGTCTTTTCTCCAAACGTTCCACCATGTCGTCCTGGGCTGGTTTTTTACCTTACGGCGGGAAAACCAGCAAACCCACTCGCCTTGTGGCGGTCACGTTTGCCTCGTTCAGATAGGGAGGCTTGTCGGGCTGGTCGCACGAGCAGAGACCGTCTGCTTGTTTAACG
>DAOTUF010000225.1:0-4652 GCA_034437495.1 Chloroflexaceae bacterium
TGTCGGTACCTGCTGCTGGTGGCTTCGAGGCACCAGTGATACAGGTATTCTTCCCGGTGGGTTGTCCGACCGTGCTTTCGACCGGTTGCCCCACCGCATCGTCAACGCCAAGCATGAGGTGGTAGGAGCGGTTGGCATAGGTAATCGTTCCGTCGGGGTCGTGGGCGGCAATACCACAGGGGGCATGTTCAACCAGCGTCCGGAACAGGGAACACGAGCGTTCGAGGGTCGTCGCGTACTGGTGCAGACGGGCAAGTTCTTCCTGGAGGGACTGGAGTGTCTGAGGCGTTGTCTCATGCTCAGGCGGTTCAGTCATAATGGTGCCATTCCTTTCACATTTCATCGTATAATTCTAATAATTCACGCCACTCGCCCTGCAACTCCTCGCGCCGCGCAGCATAGAAGAAGTGGTCAACCCCGTGTTCGTCACGGTAGACGAGGTCGACCTGACTGCGCATCGGGCGCATATAGCCAATATTGCCCCACCAGCGCACCCGCATTTCGTCCAGGGGCACATCTTGCTGATACATGCGGGCCGCATATTCGCGCACTGTCCCGACCTTGATGTCCTGGAGCCGCCAGGGGGCCCCACTGCTGTCCCCGGTCCGCAGGTCGCGGAAGACATAGCGCCATTCGCCATCTTCCCCCGGGGCGGCGCTCACCACCTCGATGCCGGTGCGCGGGCGCGGCACGCGAATGAGGTTGAGCCACGGTTCGGTCAGCTTCATCAGAGGAACCCCGTGAAACTCCTGGTTATCGTTGCTCTCCTTCCCCCGCATCACCAGGTCAAACCGCACCGTCCCATGCTCATCCTGCGAAATCTGCCATACCCCCCCCCGTCCGCGCCAGCGGGTGCGGCGGTCTCCCCAGGGGATCCCGATTTCGGGGAGCGCGGGAATGTCTTCATCCGGGGTGAGGGGGTGCAGCTCGTCAACCTCATAGTCGTGGGATTCGGTCTCTACCATCTCCTCGCTGCGCGAACTGAGCAGTTCGGCCCAGCCATTCCCCAACCCCCAGTCCGAAACGCCGTAGAAGATATGGTCAACCACCCCGTTGGCATCGCGGTGAACCAGGTCATACTTAATGCGGCTCCCCTGGCGATAGGCCCGCCAGATGCCCAACCGCCCGTGCCAGTGAACCTGGCTGTAGAGGTCGGCGCGGTTCTCGCGCACATCCTCGTGCCGCCCGATGGCATAGGCCCACAACCCCTGGGCCTTGTCGCTGGTCACGCCCGCGGTGGTCCGCAGGTCGCGCACTTCGTAGAACCAGATACCGTTGCGCTGCTGCTGGCTGACAATCTCCACCCCGCTGCGGGGAAGCTCCAGGTCGCTCCCCGTGTCCAGCGGCGTATCTCCCCCCTCTGCCAGCGCCCGCCGACACAACTGCATAATCTCCCCCCGATTGGCGGGCACGGTCTCCCCTTCGCGCCGAACATAGACCACGCTGTCCTGGGCCAGGTAGGGGGGGAGTTCGTCGGGCTTCACCTCCACCCGCACCACGTCCCGCCCCTCATAGTTCATCAGTTCGAGCGAAAGGTAGGGCTGCTGGTCCAGGTGGGTCTGAACGCTCTGGCGCAGGATATCGCAAACCAGGTCGGGTTTCGTCTTTTCGTTGAGACATTTCTCCTGCTGACACTCAATAAAGAGCACCCCTCCGCCCGTGTTGGCCAGCGCCGCCACATCGCGCCACAGGGCGGCAGCATTGGCCGGGTCTCCATCCATCGTGCGGAGCACCTGCCGCTCCGGACACTCCCCGAAGCGGAGCGCGTCCATTTCCCACTGTTTCTGGTCACGCTTGGGCACCCGCACCCGGTCAAAGTTCTGGCTGACAAAGAGCGCTTTCAATGCTTCAAACGAGGGACTGGGAAGCAGCATTTCAATGTAGCGGTCGCCGATGCCGTGGCGGTGCCATTCGTGGATGTGGTTGTCTGAGAGGCGGCGCAGGCGGTGGGCGTCGCTCCCCTGCACACAGAACATTCGCCGTTCGTAGTGCTCCGTCTTGCCGTTGTAGAAGGTGGGAGAGGTAAACTTTTCGTGGTCCGTATAGAAGTTGATGAATTCGAGAGCCGACAGGAAGGGACTCTGCGTGGCGGCAACGCGGGCCTGCCCGCTGGTGCCCATCCGGAGCGTCTCCGTAATGATGCCATTTGGCCCATTAGCGTGGGGAGCAATCACCAACCCGCCCGCCCGTGCGATAATCTCGTAGGCTTCGGTCACGTGGCGCGTATCGGGAACCCCGCAAACCCCCTTTTTCAGCAGGTCATAGGGGACGCCGAGTTGCAGGAGCGTCGTTTCGAGAAAACTGACCGGCATCTCTGGCGAGAAGATGCCCAGAATATGGGCCCCATAGTGAGAGGTAAATTCAAAACCGGGGAGCACGGTAATGATGCTGGTCAGCCGACGGTATTCTTCCAATCGGGCGCGGTCTTCCCCGCTCAGCCGATCCAACGTTTCCAACATGTGCAAAATTTCAATCTCTCGCAGAAATCGCTCATACCCGTGGACGGTGTTATGGTCCGTGAAGGCAATCATCTCCAGGTGACGATGTTCCGCTTCTTGCAATATCTCCAGGTAGCTGACTTCTGGCTCGGCGTAGTCCTCGGAGGCGGGGGTATGAATATGCAAATCGGCACGTATCCAACGCATCTCGCTGCGCTCATCCAATAAGTTTGCCATATACCTTTCTCCATCATTTTCAAGGTCCTTTTCTTTTTTGAACCCGAACCGTTCCAACCGGTCCGACCCCCCCACCTGAAAAAACGACAAAGGGGTGGGGATGACCGGCGTAGGAAGATTCGAAAGGGGTAATCAGTCAGGTGCGACGTTCTTTTCTCCGTTTTCTCCGTTTCTCAAGTTACGATACCCCCCGGACCTTCCGCCGGGCGGTGCATCTTCTCAGGTTTGAACCCTCCGTCTGTTCCTCCGTATGACGACTTCCGAACCGAGACCATCGCTCTCCCCCGGACCCAGTATACCCGAAATCGCATGTTCGTAAACCAGGTATCATCATAAACATGACGATACCTCCGTCCGAACGAATACCGCTTATTGCATGATATCACAAACCAGGAACGGATGCGATGGAAGAGCGGGCGGAAGACCGGAAGAACGGGCAGTTTCGCGGCAGCGTTCCACGTTCGGGACCAGGTTGGGTTGACACTTCTGCAATGTGCGGTGATTGGGAAAAGAAAATGCAGACATCGGCACCACAGAACAGTGATAATATTGTACAATCATTCCGGTCACTTCTCACAGCCTGAGTTGTTCGAAACGAAACGAAAGGTCCCGGAGATGAACCCCCGTTTTCGTCTTCTCAAACGTCCGTCAACCGCTGTCATAGCGCTGATAGTGGTGATAACGACCATACTGGTGATGCTCCCGGTCGCGGGAACCCGCTTCCAGACCATGCCAGATGGTCGGGCAGCAGCCCTCCCTTACCGCAGCGAAGACCTGAACACCCCGCTCATGTGGGCGAACCTGTGCGGGGCCGGCGCACCGGGCGATGTGCCATTTACCTTCGCCGCCACCGGTGATACCTTCCCCCACGAGACGATTCAGGCGGTTGCCGAAGCGCGGGGGTATGACCACCTGTTTGAGCAGGTGCGGCCCTTTCTCCAGGCCGCCGACCTCGCCTATACCAATTTCGATGGCGCGATGCTGGAAGGCAGCCCCTACACGGGCTATCCGACCTTTAACTACAACCCGAAGCTCGCCGCGGCTCTGAGCCACGCCGGTATCGGGGTAGTCTCCACCGCCAACAACCACATCCTTGACCGCGGACCCGAAGGCATCGACGCAACCCTGGAGGTATTGCAGAGCGCGGGTATCCAGCACCACGGAGCCGTCCCGACCAGCGCCAGCGACCAACCCCGCCCCCCCTACCTGCCCATCATCCTGAGCAGCCAGGGAGTCAGCATCACCATCGGCTTTCTTTCCTTCACCTGGGGCACAAATGGCATTCCCGACCCCCATGCGCAGGTCAACTTGCTGTGGCAGTCGAACGAGTACGGTCAGCAGGGGAACATCCGCCAGAGCGTCCTGGACGCGATTGCACAGGCCAGGCAGGAAACCGACCTGGTAGTGGTCGCTGCCCACTGGGGCTACGAATACCAGTTCTCCCCCGACCAGAGCCAGGTGGACGGGGCCGCGCAGATGGCCGCGGCCGGGGCGGATATCATTCTGGGCGCTCAACCGCACACGCTCCAGCCCGTTGATATCCTCGACACCGGCGGACGCAAGACGCTGGTCATCTACTCGCTGGCAAACTTCATTGCAGACCAGGCCGCCTTTCAGGAGACGAGTTTCAGTGATACCTCGGCCATCTTCTATGTGGGCATCATCCGCCAGGCCAACGGGCAGGTGCGCGTGAGCGGCTACCGCTACCTCCCCACGATGATGACCGACCACACCCGTCCCATCCCCATCCCGCAGCACGGGTATGACCACCTGCACAATCACGTCCGCCGGATGATGCGCGACTTCGACGGCCTCTTCCAGGTCTCTCCCGACCCGGCGGCTCTGGGGGAGCACCTGGAGGTATGCCCAACGCTCACCTTCGACGGTGCTCCCCGCTCCCCGGTCGGGGGGGACTTCGCCCAATATGTGGCGACCCTCGGGAGCGGCACCACGCCGCACCCCCTCACGGAAGCCATC
>DAOTUF010000226.1:0-2582 GCA_034437495.1 Chloroflexaceae bacterium
GGAATCCGCCAGTCCCGCCGAAGGAACGCTCAGCCAGCACCAGCAGGAGCAGCAGCGCCTTCTGCGAGAGGTATTCAGGAAATACGGTCAAATACGGTCAAATACGGTCAGATAACCTCAAGAGAGCGAAACGAAAGGACCATACCAGTGCCAATGGACGTACTCTACGAACTATTCGATGGCCTCCCTCGCCAGGGTCCGGGCAGCAATGCTGCCACCCGCCAGGCGTGGGACCTTCTGGGCACGGTGCCACCCCGACCGACCGTTCTGGATATCGGGTGTGGCAGTGGGATGCAGACGTTGGAGCTTGCCCGGCTCATGGGCGACGGGCGGATCATCGCCCTGGATACCCATCAACCCTATCTGGACATCCTGCACCAGCGTGCTGCTGCCGAGCACCTTGACGGGATTATCGAAACGGTGAATTGCTCAATGGACGCAATGACCTTTGCTCCAGGCACCTTTGATGGTATCTGGTCCGAAGGGGCCATTTATATTATCGGCTTCGAGCAGGGGATGGCAATTTGTCGGCCACTGCTCAAACCGGGGGGCTACCTGGTCGTCTCCGAAATCACCTGGTTCACCGCTGCCCCCTCGCCCGAACTGGTGCAGTTCTGGCAGGATGAACAGATGGATATCCGTACCGAGGAGGAGAATGTGCAGCGCATTGACCGGGCGGGCTACCGATGCCTCGCGCACGTTCGGTTGCCCCGGGAAGCCTGGTGGGATGATTTTTACTACCTGCTGGAACAGAAGATTGCGCCATTAACGCGGAAATACCGTGATGACCCGGAGCGACTGGCGGTTGTGAACAACCAGCAGCGGGAAATTGACCTCTACCGCGCCTATGCCCACCAGTACGGGTATGTATTCTATGTGTTGCAGGTGCAAGGTTCGTAAGGGAAGTCAAGGCAAATCAAGAGAAGTCAAGAGAAACTACGGGAGCAAACTACGCTATGGCTATTGAAATACGAGTCCCGTCCCTGGGGGAGTCCATTGTCGAAGCGACCATTAACAAGTGGCTGAAGCAGGAAGGGGACACCGTCGCCGCCGGGGAACCGCTGCTCGAACTGGAAACGGATAAGGTGAACCTGGAAGTCCCCGCAGAACAGGCCGGGGTGATAGAGGCCATTCAAAAGAGGGAAGGCGAGACGGTGGCGATTGGCGATGTCCTGGGTTTCATTGGTGCGCCAGGCTCGGCGGAGCAGCCACAACCGGCCCCCCCTGCCGCTCAGGGAATGGGTAGCGATGGAAGCGAGGGGGCACCTGCTCCCAGAGCGCCACAGCCACCCTCCCCTGCTCCATCTCCGTCGCCTGAGCCACAAGCGGTGGGTGCGAACGAGGGGCTTGCCACCCCGGTGGCCCTGAGCATTGCCGCCGAAAACGAGGTGGATATTCGCCACGTTCCGGGGAGTGGCGCGGGGGGGCGCGTCACCAGGGAGGACGTTTTGAGCTACCTTCAGACCACTACCACGAACCGGGAAGAGCCTGTGCCAGGAGAAAGTGCTCCATCCCCCGCGCCTGCCCGACCCTCCGAACCTGCGCCAGGAACCAGTTCCTCTGCTCCTGCTCCCCTATCTCCTGCGATGTTCCAACCTGGTGGCGGGGAGCGCCGTGAGGAGCGGGTGCCCATGTCGCGGCGGCGACAGACGATTGCGCGGCGCTTGCTGGAGGCGCAGCACAATGCGGCTATGCTGACGACCTTCAACGAGATTGATATGGGCACGGTGACGGATATCCGGCAGCGGCACAAAGAGCGCTTCAAGGAGCAGTATGGGGTCCGGCTTGGCTTTATGTCGTTCTTCGTGAAAGCTGCGATTGGCGCACTCAAAACCTTCCCCCTGCTCAACGCCGAAATCCAGGGGGAGGAAATGGTGCTCAAGCACTACTATGATATTGGCATTGCCGTGGGTGCTGAGCAGGGGTTGGTGGTGCCCGTCCTGCGCGATGCCGACCGCAAAACCTTTGCCCAGATTGAACAGGGCATTGCCGACCTTGCCACCCGCGCCCGCGAGAACACCCTGACGCTGACGGAGCTTCAGGGGGGAACCTTCAGCATCACCAATGGCGGTATCTATGGGTCGCTGATGTCCACGCCCATCCTCAACACACCCCAGGTGGGTATTCTCGGCCTGCACAAGATAGAGGAGCGCCCGGTGGCGGTGCAGGGAGCCGTTCAGGTTCGCCCGATGATGTATGTGGCCCTCTCCTATGACCACCGCCTCGTTGACGGGAGCGAAGCCGTCCAATTTCTGGTGCGGGTCAAAGCGCTCATGGAAGACCCGGAAGCGCTGCTGCTGGAGGGGTGAAAAGTCGCTGTAAAGTCGCTGTAAAGGTGAAGAGGTGCGTATGCCATCACCATTTCCCGGTATGGACCCCTACCTTGAGGGCGAGATGTGGCAGGAATTTCACAGCCGCCTTGCCAACCAGATCAGTACACAACTGATGCCGCTGATAGCGCCGAAGTATGTGGCGCTGCTCTCAAAGCGCTCCGTGCTCGACCTCTCAACCACGAGCCGTCCCAACGCCAACGGTGGCCCGCGGGGGCGCATCATCTACCCTGACGTGGGCGTGGCTGAGGC
>DAOTUF010000227.1:0-2587 GCA_034437495.1 Chloroflexaceae bacterium
GGTCGGGTTGGCACCGTCGTTGAACCCGCTGGTGCAGGGGGTCATCCTCCTGGTCATTGGCGTGGCGGTGCTCGGGGGGGCGACCTCCCTGAGCCAGAGGAAACGGTCGGACCTGAAGGCAACGTTGAAGGCTTGAAGGCGGCGCAGATCCAGTCAGGGAACCGCCAGTAACGAGAATCCATCTGGATAAAAAAGACGAAAGACGAAAGGAGCCTACAAATGGAAAAGCGCGGCAGCGAAGAACGAACATGGGGCATGCTCTGCCACATCACGGCGCTGGCAGGATACTTCATCCCCTTTGGGAACATCCTCGGGCCGTTGGTTGTCTGGCTCGTCAAGATAGAAGAATCCGCGTTTGTGGACGACCAGGGGAAAGAATCGCTGAATTTTCAGCTCAGTGCGACCATCTATATCATCGTTGCCGCCGTTCTTAGCCTGGTTCTCATTGGTATTCCTATCCTGATCGGGTTGCTGATATTTCACCTGGTCGTGATTATCATTGCAACGGTCCGTTCCAGTGAAGGGACCCACTATCGCTACCCGCTCACGATACGGTTTTTCGGGTAAGGAATACGGCAAAAAAGGGTAAGCAGGGTAAGGGGGAAAAGCGATGATTAGTGAACTTTTGAAGGGTCTCCGGACGACCGGGCGCTACCTGTTTCGCCAGCCGGTCACGGTGCAGTATCCGGAGGTGAAGCGGCCCGTCCGCGAACGCTTCCGGGGCCGCCACGAACTCAAGCGCTTTGCCAATGGCCTGGAGCGCTGCATCGGCTGTTCGCTGTGCGCGGCGGCCTGCCCCGCCGACGCCATTCTGGTGGTGCCTGCCGAAAACGACCCGGAGCACCCCACCTCGCCGGGTGAGCGCTACGCGAAAATCTACGAAATCAATATGCTGCGGTGTATCTTCTGCGGCTACTGCGAAGATGCGTGCCCGACGAACGCGATTGTGCTGGAACACCAGTATGAGCTTTCGTTCTACAGCCGGTGGGACGCGGTCTATCCGAAGGAGAAGCTGATTGTCCCCTCGGACAAGGGGTATGGCGAGGTACCGCCCGTGCTGAAGGAACTCGGCAACAAGTCGCCCAGTCCGCCCGCGCAGATGGACCTGTGACTCGGAGACACCGGGGGAGACCGGGGAACGAGAGCGGATACGGGAGACCGAGAGCAGAGACAGAAGATACAGAGAGGAGAGGTTTGCTTGGAACTGGTGCTTTTTCTGGTCACGGCGGCGATTGCGCTGGCGGGCGCGGTTGCGATGCTGGTGAGCCGCAATGCCGTCCATAGTGCGCTCTTTTTGCTGCTGAATTTCGGAGCGATAGCGGTGCTGTTCCTGCTGCTGCGAGCACCGTTTCTGTTTGCCATCCAGGTTTCCATCTATGCGGGCGCGATTATGGTGCTGTTCCTGTTTGTGGTGATGCTGCTTGGCGCAGAGCGGGCCGAGGATGGGCGCGATGAAATCTTCTGGCAAACGCCGCTGGCGCTGCTCCTGGGTGTCGTGCTGCTAGTCGAGATGGTGATAATTGCTGTGCGCGGGGGCGGCAGGGAGACTGGCGCAGACGCGGCCTCCGCTCCGCTCGCGGTCGCGGAGACGTTTGGTGCGCCGGAGGAGATTGGCAGGGTGCTCTTTACGCGCTACCTGCTGCCGTTCGAGGTGGCAGGGATTATTCTGCTGGTGGCGATTGTGGGGGTGGTGGTGTTGAGCCGTCGGGCGACGGCGGCGGAAGAGGCATGAGCGAAGCGACCCCGCAATGCCTGATTATCTCCGGCGACAGCCGCCAGGAGTTGCTCCCGTTTGAAGACCAGGTGGACCTGATTGTAACGTCGCCCCCCTACGCGGATGCGCGGCGCAAGCACTATGACAGCGTCCACCCCGATGAGTATGCCGACTGGTTTCTCACCTTTCACGAGAGCTTTTACCGCGCCTTGAAGCCGCACGGCAGCTTTGTGCTCAACATCAAGGACAAGGTGGTGGGAGGAGTGCGTCACCGCTTCGTCTGGAGAACGATAGACCGGCTGTGCGAGCAGGGGTGGCATTGCATTGATGACTACATCTGGCACAAGACCAACCCGATGCCCGGCTACTGGCCGACGCGCCTGCGGGACGGGTGGGAGTATTGCTTTCACCTGGCGAAGGGTCCGAAGCCGTTCTTCTGCTCCGACGCGGTGCGCCAACCCGTTGGCGATTGGGTGCATTCGCGGCTGGCCCGCCTCAGCGAAGGCGACCGGGAGCGGCACAACTCCGTCAATAAGAGCGGCTTCGGGCGCAAGATTGCAAGCTGGCTGGACCGGCAGACGGTGCTGCCCTCCAACGTGCTGAGCCTGGCGCTGGTGGGCAAGAACAAAGGCCACCCGGCGGTGTTTCCCGTAGACCTGCCACTCTTCTTTATCAAGCTGCTCACCCCGCCGGACGGGGTGGTGGCAGACCCCTTTGGCGGGTCGGGCACGACGGGCATTGCGGCGCTTGCCGCCGGTCGGCGGGGCATCCTGATTGACAACAACCCGGAATACTGTCAACTGGCGCTGCGGCGGCTGCGCGAGGAGGCCGGCGCGACGGAGGAGGAAATCCGGCTGCGGGTGCATCGGGCGG
>DAOTUF010000228.1:0-3864 GCA_034437495.1 Chloroflexaceae bacterium
GGCGAACGCAATCGGAACGTTGCGCCGCCGGGCATAGAGCACCTCGCGGTACAGGTGCTCCTTGATGGTCGTGTGGTTGAGCAAACCGGTCAGGCCATCGCGGACCATCGTGGAGCGCAGCGCCCGCGACCGCCGGGCGCGGCTCTCGACCGCGGAGATGAGGTGGTTGGGCAGAATATCCTTGCTCAAGAAATCATCACCGCCGCGGTGCATCGCCTTCAACTGCTTGTCGCGGTCGGTTTCCATCGAGAGGAATACAATCGGCACTCCGACATAGGCTTCCTGCTGCCGAATAACCGATGCAAGCTCCAACCCGGTGCATTCAGGCATATACACATCCATCAAAATCAGGTCGGGGCGGAACTCGAACAGGGGTTGCATCACCTGGAGGGGATTGGTGATGAAGGCGGTGTGCATCCCCGCCTGCTTGAGTACCTGTTCGTAGAAGATGGCAATATCGGTGTCATCATCAATGATGAGCACGCGGTATGGCTCCGGTTGCTCGGGGGTGGTCAGGGTATCAAGCTGGTCGATGAGCGCCGAAACGTTCACCGGCTTGGTAAAGTAGGCGCTCCCCCCGGCCCGCACCGCCTGCAAGCGGGCCTGGATATCCCCCCGCGAAGAGATGAACATCACCGGGATGGGTGTCTCGTGGAGTTGCCGAATCTCGGTGATGACCTCGACCCCCGCCAGATGGCCTTCGGGAAACATCACATCCATAATAATGGTCGAGGGACGGGTGTGGCAAATGGCCTGCTTGAGCGAGGCAAGGTCATGGAAAACATGCACCGCATATCCAAAATGGCCTATCTGAAGGGCCAGGTCGCGGGCTTGAACCGCGTCATCTTCAACGAGAAAGATGCACCGACTTTCCTGGTTGACCAGCGGGATATGGTCAGCGACGAGCAGTTCGTTCATCAAATAGCCCCCCCTTCCTGGTGGTTCTGCCTCTGCTGCTGGCTCCATCTCGCCAGCAGTCATCCCCTCCCCTCCGTGGCATAGCTCGTTGGACCGGGAACGTCTTTCCAGAACCCGGCACCCGGCTTCGGTTTGCGGCGCTGTGGCCACGACCTGACCGTCGCTCGTGCTCACCCGGGCCTGGGACTGGGTCCGGCCCTGGGCCGGGTTCACGAGTGCCGCCGGTCCCTGCGCAATGGTCCTCCGCAGGTCGTCAAGGCCGGTCGCAACGCTGGCCTGCTGCTCGTCCGTAAGCACCGCATGCATCTCCTGCATGGCGATATCCAGGTGGCGGGCCGTGGTGCTGACGGCTTCCAGGTTGTGGGTGGCGCTGGAGCCAGCAAGCCGGTGGACCAGGCGGTGGAGATGGTGCAGGGCCGCACTATCTGCCGCGTTCTGGCACACCCGGACCCAGACTTCGTCAATCTCGCCCATCTTCTCTGGCAGCCGACGGAGATACTCGCGGCGCAGGAGGTCCAGGCGCATCCGAACTCGTTGTTCGGTGTCAGATTCCATGATATTGCCCCCAGATGTCGGCAACCATTGACGAAAGGGTCATCGGGTCAAAGGGTTTGGCAATCACGTCAACCGCGCCCATCGCACGGTACTGCGTGACCTCGTGGGTCTGGACCTTGGCGGTCATAAAGACCGCGGGGATGCCCGCAAACTGGGGGAGGTCGCGCAGGGTTCGGAGCGTGTCCGGCCCATCCATATCGGGCATCATCACATCGAGCAGCACCAGGTCGGGCGCAAAGTCGGGCGCTCGCTGGATGGCTTCTTCGCCCGAACTACAGACCTCCACCGTAAACCCACCAATATCTTCCAGGGCCATCTGGGCAATAATCTGAATATCGGGATCATCTTCAACGAGGAGAATACGCCTCAATAACGGCATTGCCATAGTGGAATCCCCGCTTTCTATCCGCCACACTATTCGGTCAGGTTCCAATCTGAGATTTGATGACTTCAACCAGTTCCTGGTTGGTTGTGCGTGATTTGACCAGGACAGCAACGACTTTCTGGGCCGTCTCGCGGTTGACTTCCCGCGCCGAAAAGATGATCACCGGCACCGACGGGCGGGCGGGATTGTAGAGAATCGGCAGGAGGTCCAACCCCGAACCGTCCGGCAGGCTCAGGTCGAGAATGATCAGGTTGAACGATTCGCGTTCGAGTTGGCTCTTGGCCTCCTCAATGCCGCGTGCCTGAACGGTGTCGGCAATATCGTGGAGCATGGTCGAAAGCACCTCGAAGACATCCGCATCATCCTCCACGTGCAGAATACGGGGTCGCTCGATACGCCGCCGGGAGATAGCCCGGCGGATGGAAAGCACGAGTTCCTGATAATCGATGGTTTTGTCCAGCCAGTCGGCAACTTCAAACGCGCCTCCCTCCAGTTCTTGCCGCCCCTGCTGCGCGATGGCCGAGATGACCACGATGGGCAGGTGACGGGTGCGCTCGTGGGAGCGCAGTTCCCGGATAAAATCAATCCCCCCCTGACCGGGCATAATCAGATCCAGGGTCATCGCGGCATACTGGTTGGTTTCGAGGAACTGCCGCGCCTGGTCCGTATTGTAGGCGATGTCAGTGCTGAACCCGTTATAGTTCAACATAATGCTAAGCATACCCGCCAGGTCGGGGGTATCTTCGCAGATCAGGATGCGGGGGCGGGAATGACCACTCCCGTACACCTCTTCCTGCCCGCACCACTCCGGCAGTTCAAAGAAGAAGGTGGCTCCCCCCTGGTCCCGCGAGGTGAAGCCGATTTTGCCTCCGTGCCGCTCAATGATGGCCTTGCTGATGCTCAAGCCCAGGCCCGTGCCCCCCTTCTGGCGCGTTGCCGAGGAGTCGGCCTGAGCGAATTTCTGGAAGATGCGGGTGCGGAATGCTTCGGGAATGCCGGGGCCGTGGTCAGCGATGGCTACCCGAATAAGCTCCTCGTGGCGAGTGACCGAAATGTCTACCCGTCCTCCCTGGGGGGAGAATTTGGCGGCGTTGGAGAGGAGGTTTGCCAGCACTTGCAACAGGCGGTCCTCGTCCACATTGACTTTGACGCCGGGCAGGGTTTGGGGCAGAGCAAATGTCACCCCGAACGGTTCGGCATAGGCCGAGTTGGTTTCGAGGGCGTGTTCAATCAGGGGCATTAACTCGACTGGCTTGAGGTCGAAGATCATCTTACCGGACTCAATCTTGTCGATGTCCAGGATGTCGTTGACCAGCGCCACCAACCGCTCACTGTTCTTGTGGGCGATATCAACCATCCCCTTGATTTTGGGCGAAAGCTCCTTCACCATTTGGCCAGTAATCAGGCCCAGTGAGCCGCGGATGGAGGTCAGGGGGGTGCGCAATTCATGACTGACAATCGACACAAACTCGTTCTTCAGGCGTTCGGCCTTCTTGCGCTCGGTAATGTCGCGGGCTATCGCCAGCACCAGGTCATTCTCACAGGGCACCAGGCGCATTTCATAGTCCCGCATGGAGTTGTTCACCATCACCTGATATTCCAACACCTGCATCTCGCCGGTGGTCAGCGCGTGCTGGATGCTCCGCAGGGCAGGTTGGGCTACCTCGGTGGGCAGCAGGTCGTCAAGGTGCTTGCCGACCAGGTCGTCTTCCGTCAACAGGGCTTTTCCGCTGGTTCCGGCGTTGCAATACTGGCAGGTCCCGTCGCGGGTATGGAGCGTGACCAGGTCCGGGAGGGCGTCAAACGCCAGACGGGTGTATTCTTCGCGGCTTTGCCGCATATCCCCGACCGTCTTCACAGAAATGGCAGCGCAGGAAACCACCTGCTTGAGCGGGTGGAGGAAGCGCTGCCGTCCTCCTTTCTTTTCTCCAAACGTTCCACCATGTCGTCCTGTGCTGGTTTTTTCCCTTACGGCGGGAAAACCAGCAAACCCACTCGCCTTGTGG
>DAOTUF010000229.1:0-10784 GCA_034437495.1 Chloroflexaceae bacterium
CCGTGAGCGCATAGATAATCGCTCGCTGCTCATCGTCCGTATCTTGAAACTCGTCCACCAGCACTGCGGATAGCTCGGCCTGCCAGCGGGAGCGCACCGACGGGGAGGATTCGAGGAGTTCGCGGGTGCGACGCACCAGGTCATCAAAGTCCAGGGCCTCCCTGGACGCTTTGCGGCGGGCGTAGTGCTCCAGCACCATCGCGTAGAGCTTCGCCAGGTCCAGCGTGACGCGGGCGGCCCGCTGCTCCAGGTCGCTGCCAGGGATGGCGTCCAGAAGGGATTGGTGGGCACGGTAGGTTTCACGCAGGGTCCGCAGGGCTTCGCGGGCGGCCTTCAGGTCGTCGGCTCCGCCGGGCCACGCCTTTTTGCTGCCCCCCTGGAGATTGATGGTATCCAGGAGAGAAAAGGGCAGGAAGGGCAGCGTCTCGGGGGGCTGCGACGGGGAAAACGAAGCGACCAGCCGGTCCACCTGGTTTCCAATGGGATCGCCAGAGGGAGCATCGGCAGCAAGCTGGTGCAGGGTTGCCAGGGCTTGCTGCCACGCCGCGCCGCTGCATACTTCCTCCACCACGGCGGACCGCAGCGCTTCCAGGCGCGTGCGCCACTCATTGAGCAGCGGGTCCGGGGTGTCTGGCAGTGCTTCAAAGGCGGCCCGCACGGTGGAGCCACCTTTGACGAGGATGAGCAAGAGAGCCTGGAGTTCGTGGGGGCTGAATTCTTCAAAGACGGTGGTCGGGGTAGAGACGGCTTCGCTCAGCGCACCATCAATGCTTTCAGCCAGCAGAAGCGAGGAATCGGCTTCGTCCAGGACGGCAAAGTGGGGGTCCAGGCCGGTTTCGGCGGGCTGGCTGCGCAGCAGGGTGGCGCAAAAGCTGTGGATGGTGCCGATACGGGCGGCTTCCACTGCGGCGCGGAGTTCCTCCCAAAATGGTCGTTCGGCGGGGGGGGCAGTCCGGGCCCGCTGCTCCACCGTGGTGCGAACACGGTCGCGCATTTCGCGGGCGGCTTTGTCGGTGAAGGTGATGGCGAGAATGGAGGAAGCCCACCCGGAGGGGAAGGGGAAGGGGAAGGTTCCCGCTGGTGCTGCCTGCCCCTGCTCAACCAGCAGGCGGAGGTAGCGTTCGACCAGGACGCGGGTTTTCCCGCTTCCGGCCCCGGCCGTGACTACCAGGTTGCCATCCAGGAAGATAGCACGGTGCTGCTCAGGGGTGAAGTTCATAGCGGCAAGGTCTGGTGATTCATTCGGCCTGTTTGATGTAGGCTATCAAGCCGGCTCGCCCAAGTTGTCGTTCGAGCTGAAACATGTGCTCCAGCGCCGGGCGGTAGGGGTGAGCGGTTTCGAGCATCCGCCGGGCGGCTCTGGTTGCCCCGAGCCACAGCAGGTGGTAGAAGGCGACCCACTCGGCAAACCCTTCACGCAGCACCTCGTTTTCGAGCAGCGGGCACTGTTCTCCCTGCCAGGCGTGGGCATATTCATGGGCTACGGTCATCCGGAACGAGAGGCGCGGCAAGCCATAGAGCATATAGATAGCCCGGGTAGGGCCGTTGCGCACGTAGAGGCCGAGCGTGCGGATTTCCTGACCGGGGGTGTACCCAAGGGGCAGACGGTGGCTCTGCTGCCGCAGGTCACGCAGCGTCGGCGCATCCACCAGACGAAACATCACCCCCGCATTGAGCCGCATGTCAAGGTGAGCCACCAGTCCGTCTATCGTTTCATGGAAAATAGCGCGGGCAATGGCCGGGTCGTAGATGGCGGTGTGGTGGCACGGGGGGCACTGGAGTCGCCCATCATGCAGCTTCCAGTGGTGGGTCCCGAGCGGCACCCCACAGCTCTCGCACCGCGGGCGTGTCCTGATGCAGGTCTGGCAGTAGCGGGCGTTGTGGCCAGGGATGGTATAGTAGCGGCCCGTAAGCAGGGTCCCGCAGCATGCGCATGTCTCGTTCATCATTCAGTTCGATACTATCGGCTCCTCAATCGAGCAGGAGCAACCCGTGTTCGTTGCACTGCTGGCGCACCTCGGTGCTGGCTGCCAGTGCAATGAAGATACCCCCCACCTGTTTGTCGGGATTCTGAAAGGCCACAAGCTCAACCTTCAGGGCAAACAGGTTCACGTCATCGGCGTCGGCGCTGGACTTGACTTCGAAGACGCGCATCCACCCGTTGTCAACAATGAGGTCTATTTCCGTAGAAAACCCCTTTTTGAAGGCGTACCCTTCGGTATCAACGAGCTTCTGCCGCAGCCGGATGTTTTCTGGCATGATGTCCGGGTTTTTCAACCCGTAGCGCAAGGCAACCGCTACCGCATCTTCCAGGTCGCGGCCTTTGACATTGCGCATATCTCCTATCGAGAGTCGGAGCCACGCCTCCTGTCCCTCCATACGTCTCAGCATATCATTCTGGACGGATTGTATCTGGTAGATGCTCCGTTTGATGTCGCGCAGGGTTTGTTCGGTCGTCTCAAAGCGCTCATCGACCCGCTGGAAGCGCTCATCAACCCGTTCGAAGCGTTCATCGACCCGCTGGAAGCGCTCATTCATTTCCCGCCGCATCTCCGCCATCTGCTGCTCGTGGCGGTCGAAGCGCTCCTGGGACTCCCGCCGCAGTTCTGCGATCTGCCGCGTATGTTCGGCCATCTGCTGCTCGTGGTGGGCAGCACGCTCCTGGGACTCCCGCCGCAGTTCTGCGATTTGCTGCGTATGTTCGGCCATCTGCTGCTCGTGGCGGGCAGCACGCTCCTGCGCCTCTCGCCGCATCTCCACTATCTGTCGCGTATGTTCGGCCATCTGCTGCGCATGCTCGGCCATCTGCTGCTCGTGGCGGGCAAGTCGCTGGTCAGTCCGCTCCACATAGCCCTGGATAGTCTCGCGGAATTGCCTGATTTCGCCTCGGAGTTGGGCAACCTCTTTCAACAACTGGGTAAACTCATCCCGCCGCGGGAAACGTTCGGCCAGGATGCCTTCGATAGTGATGGCAACCTCCGGGTCGGCCCGCAGGAGTTCGGGCAATATATTGATAACGTAATCGCGTACCTGACGCAGGTCTTGTTCGTTAAGCATCGGGGTGTGCCTCTTCACCGACCGGCTGATTTCCTATTCTGCCACGCAGCGACGAACAGTTGCTTCATAAAGCATACCATACCCCTCTCCAAGATGCAATGGGAGCAACCATGGCCACACGGCTGTTGCAAAGTCGCCTGAAGCTCAATTTCCAGGCTCAGAATGCCAGACAGTCCACGCCACCTCACCGCATTGCAGCGCCCTTCAGGGTGCTTCCGTTTTCAGCCCAACCTTGAGTACAACCGGACTTTGCAACAGCCCTGATTCTGTTGGGAGATGTATTGACAATCCCGCGTATATAGCATATACTCCTATGGAGAAACCAGGATATCGAAAGCGTTCACACACTCCCCTATCAAGAAACATGCTGATTCTACTGAGCCATTTCGCATAGGTTGCCTGCGTGCACCATGGTGGTGGCGGCCCCTGCGCCGCCCGGTTCAGTATTGGTTGGGGTGAGATACTATAACAGTAGCGATACCACTGAAAGACGCCGTAGGCAGACGCCTGCGGCGTTTTTCGTGTCCCTGGAACCAGGGATAGACAGGAGAAAGAGTATGCTTGTGCAGCTTCAAGAAATCACCCACCGCTTCGGGGCCTCGCTGGTGCTCGACACCGTATCCCTGGTTGCCAACGCTGGCGACCGCATTGGCATCGTGGGTGCCAACGGCGCGGGCAAATCTACGCTGCTTGCCATTGCTGCCGGGAGACTGCCCAGTGACCGTGGGCAAGTACATTACGCTCCCGCTGCCACGATAGGCTATGTACCGCAGACGGTGGAGCCACGCGACGGGCAGACCATTGCTGACCTGCTTGCAGGAGCACGCCAGCGCGTGCGGGCATTGGAGCAACAGATGCACACGCTGGCGGCACAGATGGTGGCTGCGAACGAGGACGAGCAGGCTGCCCTGCTGCGGGCCTATGGCGATACTGCCACGAGCTTTGAACTGGCAGGTGGGTATGACCTGGACTACCGCATCAGGCAGGTGCTGGCCGGTCTGCGCCTGCATCACCTGCCGCGTGAGCGCCTGCTGACAACCCTGTCGGGCGGTGAAAAGACCCGCGTGGCGCTGGCGGCGCTGCTGCTGCGGGCCCCCGATGTGCTGCTGCTGGATGAGCCAACCAATCATCTTGATGCCGCCACAGCCGCGTGGCTGGAGGCGTACCTGGTTGCACAGCCGGGGGCCGTGCTGGTGGTGTCACACGACCGCCACTTTCTCGACCGGGTTGCCACAAGCATTGCCGAACTGGATGACCATACCCATCACCTCACCCGCTATGTCGGGAACTATGCGACCTACATCGAGCAGAAGCAGCGTGAATGTCGTGCCTGGGAAGACGCCTATGCTCAGCAGCAGGACGAACTTGCCGCCCTGCGCCACCAGATTGCCACCAGGCCGCAGCGAACAGCGGCCCACCGCCGCGGCCCGTCGGATGGCGACAAGCTGAGTTACAACTATCGGGGGCAGCGCGTCCAACAGACCGTGTCCCGCGAGGTCCGTAATGCGGAGCAGCGGGTCCAGCGCATTCTGGCCGACCCGGTGCCACGACCGCCGAAGCCGCTGCACTTTGCAGCCAGGTTCAATCCAGCCGTTCTCTCCCAGGGGACGCTGCTTGAGGCGGACGGCATCAGCAAAGCCTTTGCCGACACCCCGCCCGTGCTGGCCCAGGTGAGCCTGCACCTGACCACCTCCTCGCGGTTGCTCATCAGGGGTGAGAATGGGGCGGGCAAGAGCACCCTGCTGCGCCTGTTGGCGGGGGAACTGACTCCGGACGGTGGGCACATACACTGGAACGCCCAGGCCAGCATCGGCTACCTGGCGCAGGAAGACCGGTCAGCGACCGATGATTGCACCGTGCTTCAGGCGTATCGTGCAGGGCGCGTTGGCTATGTGGAAGACCACCAGGCCGAACTGCTGGCCTACGGGTTGTTCACCCCGGAGGATCTCCACAAACCAGTGCGGACGTTGAGTGTGGGGCAGCGCCGCAAGCTCCATCTGGCGCGGCTCCTGGTCTGGGAGGCAAATGTGCTGCTGCTGGATGAGCCAACCAATCAGTTCAGCCTGGATGTTGCCGAACAGCTTGAGCAGGCGCTCGATGCCTTCCCCGGTGCGGTGCTCGCCGTCTCGCACGACCGTCGGTTTGTGGCGCGGTTTCGCGGCGAACACTGGGTGCTGGCAGGGGGACACTTGCAGCGGGAGAAAGGGTAGCGCTCCCCATTATAACACCTCGCTGGCATAGGAGACAAAGGCTACCACGATGCTGTACAGGACTACCCAAAACGCAAATGGGTATCAGCCGGTGTATAATGAAGAGAAGCACCACCCGACTTGAACAGCAAGGATACCTCGTATGCGCGATGATGCCCCCGACGAAGCAGCGCACCTGCGCGAACAACTGTCGCTGCTCCAGAAAGAAAACGACCACCTACGCCACCAACTTGCACAGACCGAAGAAATCCTTCGAAGCAGCCAGGAACGCTTCCAGAGCATTATCGAGAAGACCCCCGCGGGGGTCTGTATCACCAGCGAAAACTACATCTACGAGTATGTCAACCCTGCCTATTGTACCCTCTACCAGTACGATGCCCAAGAATTGATCGGCCAATCGTTTATGGTCGTAGTTCCCGAAGCCTACCGCGAAGCGATGGCCCGCCTGCACGACCGCTTCTTGCAGGGCGAAGCCGAGGTGCGCGGCGAGTGGACCGTAGTGACCCGTGACCGCACCCAATTGACCATTCTCGCCGACGCCGCACGTATCATCGGGGCCGATGGACAACCCAAAAAGGCGACCTTCGTCACCGACATCACCGCACGTAAGCAGGCAGAGGATGCCGTGCGCCGCAAAAACGCCTACCTCTCCGCGCTCAACGATATTACCGTCGGGCTGCTGCAACGGCTCGACCTGGACGACCTGCTGCGCGGTGCAGTCACCCAGGCAAGTGTGCTGGTGGGCACCACCCACGGCTACATCTATCTGTTGGAACAGGACAGTCGCATGATGCGCCTGCGTATTGGCATCGGGGTGCATGCTGGCACCCCCGACTATCCGGTGGAACGCGGCACCGGTGTGGCTGGCATGGTATGGCAAAGTGGCAAGATGGTCATCGTCAACGACTACCCTACGTGGCCAGGGCGTCCTGCGGCCTTTGCCGAAACTCATGTACGGGCCACGGTCGGCATGCCGCTCACCTCGGGCAGCGAGGTGGTGGGGGTGATTGGCCTGACCCACACCGCGGAAGGGCGCACCTTTAGCGATGATGAAATTGATGTGCTGAAGCGTTTTGCTTCGCTGGCCTCTATCGCCATTGACAACGTACGGCTCCTGAACATGGTGCAGCAAGAAGTAGACGAACGCACCCGCGCTGAAGCCGCGCTGCGGGCGGCCCAGCAGACCGCCGAAGCCGCAAACCAGGCCAAAAGCGTGTTCCTCTCGCGGATGAGCCACGAACTGCGTACGCCCCTGAACATCATTCTCGGCTTTGTCCAGGTGATGGAACGCGATACCTCGCTCTCGCCGGGGCAGCAGACCAATCTAGCAACGGTCCGGCGCAGTGGCACACACTTGCTCTCGCTCATCAACGATGTGCTCGAACTCTCGAAGATTGAAGCCGGGCGCGAGACGCTCGACGAACGGAGTTTTGACCTGCACCACATGCTCGATGGGTTAGAAGAGATGTTTCGCATTCGTGCCGAACAGAAGGAACTGCGCCTGATTTTCGAGCGCACACCCGACGTGCCACGCTATGGTGTCTGCGACGAGGGCAAACTGCGGCAGGTGCTCATCAACCTGCTTTCCAACGCCATCAAGTTTACACCCGAAGGGCGCGTCACCCTTGCTGTCGAGCGTCGAGCGTCGAGCGCCGAGCGCCGGGCCGAATCACCGGGCATCTCGACGCTTCGCTTCGTGGTGGAAGATACGGGTGTCGGCATTGCCGCCGATGAACTCCCCGCCATCTTTGAAGAGTTTGGGCAGACACAAAGCGGACGGCGCTCGAACGAAGGCACCGGCCTGGGCATGAGCATCAGCCGCGCCTTTGTGCGCATGCTTGGCGGCGACATTGCGGTGGAGAGCACCCCCGGCCAGGGGTCGCGCTTCTCGTTTGCCATCCCGGTGGGGCAGGGCGACCCCACCAGGGTTGCACCGCCGCACTCCCCCCGCACGGTGGTGGCGCTGGCTCCCGACCAGCCAGCCTATCGCATTCTGGTGGCGGATGATATTGAGGAGAACCGTCTAGTGCTCAAGCAACTGCTCACCTCGGTGGGGTTCGAGGTGCGCGAAGCCAGCAATGGCCGCGAGGTGCTGAAACTCTGGGAAACCTGGGAGCCACATCTCATCTGGATGGATATGCGTATGCCCGAAATGGACGGGTACGAGGCTACCCGCCGCATCAAAGCAACCCCACGCGGCCAACAGACGCCGATCATTGCGCTTACGGCCAGCGCGTTTGAAGAGGACCGTGCCGCTATGCGCGAAGCTGGCTGCAACGATATTGTTGCCAAGCCCTTTGAAGAACCACAGATTTTTGAGCGGATGGCCCACTTTCTGGGGGTGCGCTTTATCTACCAGGGGGAGGGGCAGAGCGATGAAGCAGAAGATGCCACCTCGAAACTGATCCGCCCGGTATCGCTCACGCCGGCGACCCTGGCAGCCTTGCCTGCCGACTGGCGTGCGGCTCTGGCACAAGCTGCCGAGCAAGGGGACGAAGAGCAGGTCGTGATCCTCATTGAGCAGATACGCGAGCCGCACCCGGATCTGGCAGCAGCACTGATGACCCTGGTTCACACGATGTGTATTGACCAGATAGCCACGCTGCTGGCTGAAGGGGTGGCTAACGAACCGACGACAGGAGTTGAGACGTGACCAGTGACTTGACGAACAAAGGCAATATTCTAGTGGTGGACGATACGCCCGACAATGTGCGCCTGTTGACAACCATGTTGAAGGACCACGGCTACAAAGCACGGTATGCCAGGAGTGGCCCGCTGGCGCTGACCGCCGTGGGTTCATTCCCACCCGACCTCATCCTGCTGGACATCACGATGCCGGAGATGAACGGCTACGAGGTGTGTCAGAAGCTCAAAAGCGATGAGCAAACCTGTGCCATTCCAGTCATTTTCATCAGTGCATTGGATGAGGTGGTGGATAAGGTGAAAGCGTTTGATGTGGGCGGGGTCGACTACATCACCAAGCCCTTCGAGGTGCGGGAGGTGCTGGCCCGGGTGGATACCCACCTGACGCTGCATCGCTTACGCCAGCAATTGCACGAGGCCAACCGGACCCTGGAGCAGCGTGTGGCGGATCGAACGGCAGAACTGGCCCGGCTAAACGCGGCCTATGCGTGCTTTGTCCCCCACGAATTCCTGAACTTGCTGCAAAAGAACTCCATCACGGAAGTTCACCTGGGCGACCAGATGCAGCAGGAGATGACGGTGGTATTCGCCGATATTCGGGCCTTCACGACCCTGTCCGAGCAGATGACGCCCCAGGAGAACTTCACCTTCATCAATGATTACCTGAGCCGGGTCAGCCCGGTCATTCGACAGCACTACGGCTTCATAGACAAATACATCGGGGATGCCATCATGGCGCTTTTCCCGCACGAAGCCGACGATGCATTACAGGCCGCGATTGCCCTGCTCAAAGAGGTGGCGTGCTACAATGAGCAGCGTCAGGCACAGGGCACGGCCCCCATCCAGGTGGGTATCGGGTTGCACACAGGGAGCCTGATGCTTGGTATTATCGGGGAATCGCAGCGGATGCAGGGCACTGTGATTGCAGACGCGGTAAATGTGGCGGCGCGACTGGAAGGACTGACCAAATTCTATGGAGCCTCCATCATCATCAGTGAGCAGACCCGCACCCGACTGGCAAGCCTGGAAAACTATACGACCCGCTTTATTGGCAAGGTGCAGGTGAAAGGCAAGCAGGAACCGGTTGCGGCGTTTGAGGTTCTGGATGGCGAACCGGAGGCCAGCGCTGCGCTGAAACAGGCCACGAGAGAGACCTTTGAAGCGGGCTTGCACCTGTACTATCAGCAGGCGTTTGCCGAGGCGAGCGTCAAGTTCACCACAGTGCGCAAACACAACCCCGACGACAAGGCCGCCCTCCTGTATCTGGAGCGAGCAGCACACTCCATGGTGCATGGGGTGCCGTCTAATTGGGGGGGGGTGGAAACGATGACCGAGAAGTGAGGGGGTATCTGGGCAAATCGGAGTTGTCGGGCCGACCAGGATACTCGCCGATCTCCTCACCCATGGAGCCAGGGGATCTCCTGGTCCGAGAGGGAGAAGCAAGCGAGACAAGCAGACCAGACCGGCCGGCACCTGCCCGATGCGGTCATCCAGGTCATACCCACCTAGCCAGTTCAAAGCTCGTGGCAGTGTCGCCATAGTCCCGCAGCAGGGCTAGCCCGGTCGTCTTCGTTCGCCGCGGCCATCTGTGCCGCCAGCGTGTGCATTTGCGGATTGCTCTGCTGATTGGGTTATGGTTTGACCCATATACCTACTCCTCCTGATAACGATATCATACCAATCCGGCCCCGTTCTTGCAAAGAAAAGGGGTAAGAAGAAGTGCAGACCAAAGGAGGTATCCATGGCTCGTAAATGGAGCCAGTCCGCGATGGCTCACCACGCTCTCATCCTGGTTTGCAGATGATGCAGGCTTGTTATAGCTGGCTCCCGCAAAAGTCCTGCCTGGAACAATCCCGCCACATCTGGTATGATGAACCACCATGCCTACCCGTTGCCTGTCTTTCATCCCCCATCGTGGGATACTCAGCTACCTGTTCATCGGCATAGCTGCGTCCGTGTTTCGCCTGCTCGACCTGGGCGCGTTTGTCACCATAGACGAGGTGAAATTCTGGATACCCCGTTCCCACCAGTTCCTCCAGGCGCTTCAGACCGGAACGTATGGAGATATCCCCGTCGTCGGACACCCGGGGGTGACGACCATGTGGCTCGGGAGTGTGGGGGTCTTCCTCTCCGACGCGCTGTTCGACCACGCCATCCTGCACCATGAAACCTACCCCACCCTGCTCACCCTCTACCGCCTCCCATCGGCCCTCGTACACATCGGGGGTATCCTGGTGGGGTATGCCCTGCTCCGTCGGATAGCTCCAGCGTCGGTGGCGTTTCTGGCAGCGCTGCTCTGGGCGACCGACCCCTTTGTAATCGCCTTCAGCCGCGTGCTGCACGTTGATGCCCTGGTGGGAACCTTCGCCACGCTGAGCCTGCTGACGGCCTGCGCTGCCTGGTCGGGGGCCGGGGGGCGGGGATGGCGCGTCGGGAGCCTGGCCGCACTGTCGGGGGGAGGGGCCGGGCTTGCCCTCCTGAGCAAGTTGCCTGCCCTGGCCCTGGCCCCGGTCGTGATGATGTTTGCTCTCACCATGTTCCCTCGTCCCTCTCCTTCTCCCCATCCTCCCCCCGTTCGTTCCCTGCTCCTGCTGCTTGCGTGGGGCGGGGGAGCCGCTGTCACGGTGGTGGCGTGCTGGCCCGTGTTCTGGGACACCCCCATGCAGGCATATCACGCCCTGCGATACGGCATCGAGTCCGAGGGCGCACAGCCGCACCTGTGGGGCAACTTCTTCCTGGGACGCCCGGACGACGTCCCAGGGCTTTCCTATTACCCCGTGGCCCTGGTCCTTCGCTCCACCCCCTGGACGCTGGCGGGTCTCCTGCTGCTCCCAATGGTCTTCAGGGGTCGGGGGTCGGGGGTCGGGGATCGGC
>DAOTUF010000230.1:0-7147 GCA_034437495.1 Chloroflexaceae bacterium
GCTGCTGGTTCCCCCCGCGGGGGTGGCGATGGTGCCGGTGGAAACGGCCCTCCAGATGCGCGAAGCGGTGCTCCGCGCCTGCGACCACGCCGACATCCTGATAATGAACGCGGCGGTGGCGGATTTCCGCCCGTCCGAGGCAGGGACCCAGAAAATCAAGAAGGACGGCAAAGAAGAACTCACGCTCCATCTTGTCGCAAATCCCGACATCCTCGGAGAACTGGCGCAGCGGCGAGACCTGTATACGGTCGGGTTTGCGGCGGAAACGCAGGACCTCCTGGCCAATGCGCAGTCGAAGCTTTCCCGCAAGGGCCTCAATATGATTGTGGTGAATGAAGCGGTGGCCACGATTGGGCAAGATGATATTCAGGCAACCGTGGTGGAGGCCAGCGGGAGCGTGCTGCCACTGCCGCGCCAACCCAAACAGCAGGCTGCAGAGTCCCTTCTTGACGCCATTGTGCATAACTTGAGTGAGACACTGAAAGCTGAATCCAAAACCGGCCAGTAACCAGTAATTATGTAGAGCCATTATGACGACAGAAAATCAGCACAAGATACCGACGACAAAGACCCCGCCCCCGATGAACCGTCAACCGCCTGGTCCCCCTCAGCCCCGCCCCATCGACCGCAGCGCTCCGACGCAGGTGGGGCAGATTATCCAGGGGTTGGGGAACCGGCTCACCGGGCGTTTTGCTTCGCCCCAGGAGCGGTCCCGTGCGCCTGCGCCGAGGCGTGGGCAGCCGGTGCCATCGCGCGATCAAATCGCCCATCTGATACACGCTCTGGGGGACCCGGGAGACCCCGACCACGCGAATGCCCTGGAGACGCTGGTCAAGATTGGTGCGCCTGCGGTGCCGCTGCTGAATGAAGCGCTCAACCCCGAGAACCCGTGGCTCACCTCCTACCGTGCTGCCGATGCGCTCGGGCGGATTGGAGACGGGCGGGCAACGGCCCCGCTGATTCAAGCGCTCCGCCATTCGCACAGCAACGTCCGCTGGAGCGCGGTGCGGTCGCTGGCGCAGGTGGGCGATTTGCGAGCGCTCTTTGAGCTGCGGCGGGTAGCCCACGAAGACCATGGCCGAACGAGTTGGGGCGAGTCGGTGGCCGGAGCCGCACAAAGCGCCCTGGACCAGATCCAGGCGCAGAGTGTCTGGAACCAGAGCCTGGAGCTGATGAAAACGGCTGTTACCAGCGTGCTGATGATTCTGTCGCTTATCTTGGCGTTCAGCGTGGTCACGATGCTGCGCAACGAAATTGAGCAGGTCGGGCAGGCTGCCAGCGCCGGGCCGGTCAACGTCCGCGTGCTGGCCCCGACAGGCGTCCCCGTCCCGCCCGGGGGACACTCCTCCGTCCAACCCCCGGCGCTGGCAAACTCCACCACCCCCACCTGGGAGCCGCTCACCCTCTCTGGCACAACCACCCCGACTCCTTTTTCGACCTCCCCTTCGGCCTTTGCTTCCACCTCAACCGTGGCCGAGCCGACGCCCGCCGGGGAGGGGATAACGGGAAGGGTATTGAGTGGGGCTAATGTGCGACCCTTCCCCTCCGTGCGGAACGAGCCAGTGGGGATAGTCAGTCAGGGCGATGATATCCTCTTTCTGGGGGTTTCTCCTGACGGTATGTGGTATCACATTCGCCTGGGGTCAAGCTATTCCGACAGTTCGTACATTGATAACCCGGACGGGAGCCGGTCGGGGTGGGTTCACCGAGAACTGGTGTCTCAGCCTGACGAGGAGGTGCCAGTGGAGAATGCAGACGATGCAGACGACGCAGACGACGCAGACGACGCAGACGCAACCCCCGGCCCATTCACGACGGCATCGCCTCTCGTGTCCTGAAACCCTCCTTCCTCCCCCCTTGCTCCATGACCGGTGAAGAGCAGCAGCACGTCCGAACAAGGACCCCTCAAAGCCCACCAGGTCCCGAAGCTTCCAGCCCTTCCGGGTGGTGGTCGCTGGTTCGGGAAGTGGGCGGAGCGTTCCTGCTCGGGGCCTTCCTGGTCATTGCCCTGTACCAGGTGCCTGCCCGCCATGTCGTCAACATCGGCGGCTACGACGCGGCCTATGTGCAGGGCTTCCACGACCCCCAGGACACCGCGCTCTCCCACGGAGCGAACCCCGACCTCGAAGGTTCCGACGGCAGCGCCCGTTGGAGCCGGGCAACCTCTTTCCTCGTGTTCCCCCAGGCCGGGCTACCGGCCCGGGTGACGGTGCGGCTGCGGGGCTGGCGAGCCAGCCGCGAACATCCCCCGCCGGTCGTGACGGTGTGGCTGAAGGGGTCGAACCGTTCGGACCTCCTGGGGACGATACAGACCAGCGGCGCGTGGGAAGAACACCGTTTTCCCATTACCGCGGGACTCCTCAAGGCGAACGATGTGGTGATAGAACTCCACTCCACCACGGCCACCCTGCCCGGGGAGGACCGCACCGTCGGGGTGCTGCTGGACCGCGCCATCTACGAGGTAGTGGCGGAGCCGGGGAAGCCAATCATTCCCTACCCGGCTCAGGTCGCCTATGGAGCTATCGCCTGCGGGCTGTGGTGGCTCATCACGATGCCCGGGAACGGGTCTGGCCACCACGCGCCCGTTCCCGCTCCCGCTCTCCGTGACCGGGGGTGGTGGGTTGTTCGCTGGCGGTGGTGGTGGCTCTGGCGCTGGTTGGCGGTGGTACTGGTGGGAGCGCTCTTTCTGTGGGGCTATCGCCTGCCCCCACCATTCTTCCCCTTCCCCCTGCGCTGGCTCCTCCCCACGATAGACGGTCTGCTTATCGCACTGCTGGCGCTCCGCTGTGGCCCGCACCTGGTTTCTCGTCTGGGCAGGCGCTTCCCCCCGTGGATAGCGTTGGTAGACCTGCTGGCACTGGCGGGGGTCGGGGGGTGGGTTGCTGCGGTGCTGATGGCGGCCCGCGGCCATGTGACCCTCTCGGTGCCGGGAGTTGAGAAGGATTTCCGCGTCTATGCGACCCGCGCCACCGACCTGGCCGAGGTATTCCGCGCCGATGGCTTCTACAACCTGGGCTATCCGCTGCTGCTGTGGCTCGTCCACCCCCTCACCGGCGGCAGCGTCTTTGGGGCGGCGCGGGTGGTCGCTGCGGCGAGCGGCGGTCTGCTGCTGCTGGCTGGCTACTGGCTGGCGCGTACGGTGCTCGACCACTGCGCCAGAACGTCACCCTCAGCCCCCGCTCCCACCTGGAGCCGGGGGGGAGCGCTGCTGGCGCTGCTGCTGCTGGCACTCAGTCCCCTGACCGTCCGATACGCGCTCTTCCTGGGCAGTGATATGCCCTGTGCCGCGCTGATTGCCCTGTCGCTGGCGGCGCTGGTCGCTGCTCCTCACCATACTCGCCGTTCGTCCCTCTTGCTGGCGCTGTCGGGGGCAGCAGCGGGGGGAGCCTTCCTGATGCGGCACCCGGCGCTGCTGCTGCTCCCGTGGGGGATGGTAGCGTGCGTGGTACTGCGTCTGCGCCCGCTTCCCTTCCTGGTCGCGCTGCTCCTGGTTTCCCTGCCCCAGTATATGGTCAATCTCGTGGAGACCGGGCACCCGCTCTACAGCTTGCAGGCCAAGAATATCTGGCTGGCAGTATATGGCAACACCGACTGGGGCCGGTGGGGGGAGGTGCCCGATACCATCGGGATGGGAGAAATCATCCTGCGCGACCCGGACCGCTTCGCGCAGAACTGGTGGTACAACCTGCGCAGCTTCATCGGGACGGGAGCCGAGGACACGAGCGAACATGGCCGGGCGCTCCAGCTGCGGTTGCTCGGGTGGCCCGCCAACTGGCTCGCGATTATCGGTCTCCTGGGTTGGATGGGGATGGTGGTGGGGAGCAGGCGGGGGGAGGACCATTCCTCCGCTCTCCAATCCTCGCCGTTTCCGCGGTCTCCCGCGCTCCTCCTGCTCTTCGTCGCACTCTACGTTCCGTCGCTCTGCGTGGCGTTCATCCTGCCGCGGTTCTTCCTCCCGCTTGCGCCCATCTACGCGGTGGCAGCGGCCTGGAGCGTCCAGTATGGTATCACCCGGCTCTCCCCCCCGCCTTCCGAAGCGCATGCCCTCCGCAGCCTCATGGCGGTTGGAATGGTGCTGCTGGTCGTTCTGTGGGGGGGCTTTCATACGGGGGTGTCCTCTGTTCTGAGCCAGCAGCCAGCCGACGAACGGGCTGTTGTCCAGATGGTTCGGGCGCTGGTGCCGCCCGGCCAGCAGCTACTCGCCCGCCTCCCCCCGGATGTGCCGCTGGCGAAGTACTCGGCTATTGCCCACCGGGTGGCTCCCTGGCCAGACGCCCCCAACGAACGCACGGCCCTGCTGATGGCGCAGAGGGAGGGGATTTCCTACCTGCTCTGGGACGATGCGTCCGGCCCGCCGCCGCTGCCCGACCCCGAAGCAGCCCGCGTGGACGGGGTGGGGAGCTATGGCCTCTACCGTATCATTTTGCGGCCCGGCGTGGCGCATGCGCCCGCAATGCCTCGACCTCATCCGGGCGCAGCCGACGCCACTTCCCCGCGGGGAGATGCCCCAGTTTCAGGCTCCCTTCGCGCACGCGGATGAGGCGTCGGGTGCGGAAGCCGAGCAACCACGCCACCTCGCGTATCTGCCGTTTGCGCCCCTCGCGCATAACGATGCGCACCCACGCCCCGCCGCCGCTCTGCGAGAGGATATCGACCCTGGCGGGTGCGGTGGGTTTGCCTTCCAGCACCACCCCCTTGCGCCACTCCCGCAGCGCCTTTGCAGAGGGAACCGGTGTCAGCAGCGCGTGGTACTCCTTTTCGACCTGAAAGCGGGGGTGGGTGAGGTGGTGGGTCAGGTCTCCGTCATTCGTCAGCAGTATCAACCCTTCGCTGTCTACGTCGAGCCGCCCGACCGGAAAGAGCCGTGTTTCTCCCCCTCCCTGCTCTTCCTGGTTCCCCAGGCTGCCCAGGTCAACCAGGTCAACGACCGTCGGTCGTCCCTGCGGGTCGTCGGCGGTCGAGACGACCCCGGAGGGCTTGTGCAGCATAATGTAGGTGTGCCCGACCGTCAGGCGCACCGGTTCGCCATCTACCTGCACGCGGTCGTGCTCCATATCCACGCGGGTGCCCGGCTCGCGGACCACCTCTCCATTGACCATCACCCGCCCGTCGGCTATCAGGGTCTCGCACGCTCGCCGCGAGGCGACCCCGGCACGGGCCAGAGCTTTCTGCAATCGTTCCGTATTCATGTTTGCTTTCTGTATGTATGTATGTTTACAGGCGTTTCGCCCGCTCTTCCTCTTCTTGTTGTTCCTGCATCATCTGGAGGAACACCTCAACAACATGGGGGTCAAACTCCGTCCCGGCGCGTTCACGGAGATAGTCACACACGCGGCCCCGCTCCCACGACTGGCGGTAGGGTCGGTCGAAACAGAGGGCATCCCAGACATCGACCACGGTAAAGATGCGGGCGATGAGGGGGATATCTTCCCCCTTCAAGCCGCGGGGGTAGCCGCTCCCATCCCATTTTTCGTGGTGGGAGTAGGGGATATCGAGGGATGACCGCAGAAAGGGGATGGGAGAGAGCAGCTGGTAGGCATAGAGCGTGTGCTGCTGCATAACCGCCCGCTCCTCTTCGGTCAGCGGGCCGCGCTTGAGCAAGATAGCGTCGGGGATGGCCATTTTCCCGATGTCGTGGAGAATAGCCCCGCGTCGGATATGCACCATATCCTCATCGCTAAACCCCATACGGCGGGCCAGCTTCAAGGTCAGGTCGGTCACGCGGCGGCAGTGCCCCTCCGTCTCGGCGTCGCGGAGTTCGAGCGCCCGTGCCCATCCCTCAATCGTGGCATCGTACGCCCGCGACAGCTCCATGTTCGACCGCTGGAGCTGAGTAAACATATCGGCGTTGTCAATGGCAATCGAAGCCTGCCCCGCCAGTGTCCCCAGAAACTCCAACCATTCCTGGTCTGGGAGCAGCATGGAGCGGTGGAAGAGTTCCAGCACCCCTTTCACGCGCCCGCGGGCAATGAGCGGCACCCCGTAGTAGGTCACAAACCCTTCCCGTTCGAGAAGGGGTCCCCGAACGGACTCTTCGTCTGCCTGGCGAATATCCGGGATGTGCATAAACCCCTGCCCCATGGCAACCTGCCCGGCCAACCCCTCCCCCAGGCGCAGGCTGGTCTGCTGGATGGCGGAAGAACGAAACCCGCGCCCCGCGGAATAGTCGAGGGTCTGGGTGTTGGTGTTAAAGAGCAGCACGGCAGCCGCATCAACCTCAAGCTGCATGGTTACTTGAAAGATGAGCACATTGAGCGTGACCCGCAAGTTGAGGCTGGTGGTAATGGCCTGGTCGATGGTGTGGAGCGCCTGGATATGCTGGAGCCGCCGCTCCGTCTGTTCGTGCAGCGCCGCACGGTGGAGCGCGTTGGCGGCCATATTCCCGATGGCGCTCAGCGTTTGAAGTTCGGTTTCAGTTATCGAGTGGCGGCACCCGATGCAGAGGATACCAATCGTTTCTTCGTGGGCAAACAGAGGAACGCACACGGCTGCTTCGATAGCGGAAGAAACAGAAGCGGGGAGGGGGGAGGTGTTCAGGGCTGCTTTGCTGGTCCGGTAGGGTTCGTGGGAGGTTATCACCTGGTTGAATAGCTCCTCTTCGGCGGAAACTTGACGACCGGTCAACGGAGCATACTCCCCGATGCCTTGCTCGACCACGCCGCCCCCCTGGGAAGGGGTGTGGGTGACGAGCGCAACCCCTTCTGCCTTGAGCAGGGTCGCCACCTGTTCCAGGAGAATGGGGACCAGGTCGGCGCGGCTGCTCGCCGTTCGCAGCGCCGCCGCCACCCTGATGATGGCCTCGCGCTCGCGTTCGTGGCGCACGCGGTCGCTGATGTCGTAGATGATGGAGAAGAGGAGCCGCCGCCCCCGGACCTCCACCGGGCTGGAATGGACCTCCACCTCGCGGACCTCGCCGGAGGCAAGCCGGTGCCGAAAGAGAAAGGTCGTGCTGTCTTCCTGGAGCGCCTGGCCCATCGCGGCAACGAGTTGTTCCTGGGGGAGCGTGTTCACGTCGGCAATCCGCATGGTTCGCAGCGTATGCCGTTCATATCCGTAGAACTGGCAGGCGGCGGGGTTGGCATCGACAATAGCCCCGTCTCGGGGGTCGATCAACAGCTTGATGGCGCGGTTCTTTTCGAACATCGCC
>DAOTUF010000231.1:0-5176 GCA_034437495.1 Chloroflexaceae bacterium
GCGGCACTACGCCAACGCGGTGCCGGATGAACTGCTCGACAGGGCGTCGGGCGTGGCGGGCAGCGCGCAGCGAAATGCGCAGCGGAAGGCGCACGAATCGGGCGGAAACGGCGAGAACGAGCAATGCACCGCGGACGCGGACGAGTCGCGCAACTCGCGGGGGTTTTGCCAGTTGCGAGACAGTTCCGCAAGTCCTTGCGGCGGCCGGGCGAGACCCCGGCAGCATTGACCTGCTCTGGATAAACGGCGAAAACTTCGCCTCGCTCAAGCAGGCGGACATGCTCTACGGGGGGTGGACGCGCAAACTCCCCAACAGCGCGTATGTCAACTGGGACAACCCCGCGCTTAACCTGGACTTTGGCGAACCCATTGAAGAACTGGAAAGCCCCTGGTCATCGGCGCAGTTCCAGTTTATCTACGACGCGGCCCGCCTGAGCGCGGAGGAACTCCCCCGCTCCTACGCCGAGTTGCAGACCTGGGCCTGTGCCCATCCCGGGCGCTTCACCTACATTGCGCCGGGGCCGGGCGCTTTTCAGGGCACCCGCTTCGTCAAGGGGGCGCTGTTCGAACTCAGCGGCGGTGCCGAGCAGTGGAAAACGTTTGACCCGGCGTTGTGGGAGCAGTGGTCCCCCCAACTCTGGGCCTCCTTCAACGACATCAAGCCCTGTCTGTGGCGGCAGGGCGAGACCTACCCCGCCGACGAACCCGAACTACACCGCCTGTTTGCCAACCAGGAAGTGGATTTCACCATCACCCAGGCGATGGCCGGGGCCGGTCCCCTCATTGCCGAGGGGTTGCTCCCCGAGACTGCGCGGGCGTTCGTCTTCGATGACTACATGATAGGTGACTTCAACTACGTTGCCATACCAGCCAATGCCCCCCACAAAGCGGCCGCGCTGGTGCTGGCGAACCTGATTCTGGAGCCGGAGTTTCAGGCGGCACAGATTATCCCAGAAAACGGCTTCGGTCTGGGCTATGGCATTGACGTGACCAGGGTGAGCGACCCGGCGGCGGTGCGCTTGCTTGAAGAAGCCGCGCAGCAGCTTGGCCCCTCCGCCACCCCCGTCGAAGACCTGCGGCGGTCGCTGGTTCCCGATAGTGCGCCAGCATACCAGAACATGGTGGAGCAGGGGTGGCGGGCGCATGTGCTCATCGGGCCGTAGCGTATGCGGCAGATGACCCTCATCTTGAGCCTGGCCCCGGCGCTCACGCTGGTTGCTCTCCTGTTCGGGGCCAGCGTGGTCTATGGCACCGCGCAAAGCCTGGGATACCTGCCGATAATCGGGCAGGAAACCGTCAGCCTGGACGCCTACCGCGAAGTGCTGGTCGGCCCCTCGCTGGTGTCCCGCGAGTTCTGGCCGTCGCTCGGCTTCTCCCTGTGGGTCAGCGGAGCTTCTACCCTGCTTGCCGCGGCGGGGGCGCTGCTGCTGGCGCTGGTGCTGCCAGACCAGCGGTCGTCCACTGCGGACCGCGTGGTGCTGCACCTGAACCTGGCTTTTCCCCACCTGGTCTGGGCCATCGGGTTGAGCCTGCTGCTGGCACAGAGCGGGGTAGTGGCTCGTCTGGCGGCGCTGGCGGGCATCATCGAGACGCCCGCGGATTTCCCGGTGCTGGTGCGCGACCGCTGCGGCCTGGGCATTATCCTGGCCTATGTCAGCAAGGGAATGCCCTTTCTGGCCTTGCTGGTGCTGGCTATTTTGCGTTCGCAGCCCGAAGGCTACGACCTGGTGGCGGCCAACCTGGGGGCCACGCGCTGGCAGCGGGTGCGCTATGTCACCCTGCCCCTGGTGCTGCCGGGGTTGGTGGGGGGGGCGCTGCTGCTCTTCGCGTTTGTCTTCGGGGCCTACGAAGTGCCCGCGGTGCTTGGCGTGCGTTTCCCCCGTATGATAGCGGTGCTGGCGCTGGCGTTCTTCCAGAACCCCGACCTGCACCGCCGCGCCGAGGGAATGGCTATCAGTGTCCTGATGGCGCTCATCGTGCTGGCGGTGGCGGGAGTGGCCCGCACCTTGAGCACCCGACGGTATTGGTAACGATTGGTAACGATTGGTAACATATTGGTGACGAGGGAGGTCACAGCCATCACCCGAATCTGGCACAGGATGCCCCTTCTTGTTCCCCGCGTGCTGCTGGCGCTGCTCTTCCTCGCGCCGGTCATCACGCTGCTGCTGCATGCCTTTTCGGTGCGCTGGTTCTACCCCCAGGTGCTCCCCCATGAATGGACCGCGGAGCCGTTCCTGCGGCATATGGGCAACCCCCGGACCCGCAGCGCCCTGGTTGAGAGCCTGAAGATTGCCCTGCTGGTGAGCGGCCTGTCGCTGCTGGTGGGCTACCCGGCGGCCCGCACCCTCGGTATGCACGCCATCCCTGGCAGGGGAGCTATCATGCTGCTGCTGTTCCTGCCTACTATGGTCCCTCCCGTCGCCACCGGGATGGGGTTGAATATCCTCTTTCTGCATATCGGGTTGGCGGGGACGCTGGTGGGGGTGGTGCTGGTCCACCTCATCCCCGTGCTGCCCTACACCATTTTTGCGCTGGTCGGCGTCTTTGCCCACTACGACCCGACCTACGAATACCAGGCGCTCGTGCTTGGAGCCAGCCGTCTCCGCATCTTCCTGACCATCACGCTGCCCCTGGTGCTGCCGGGGGTTATGGTGGCGGCGCTGTTTGCCTTTCTGGTGTCGTGGGGCGAATACGTGCTGACGCTGCTTATCGGGGGAGGCCGTGTCATCACCCTCCCCATCCTGCTCTTTTCGGCAGCCTCCGGCGGCAACCCGACTACCATTGCGGTGCTGGCGCTGCTCTTTGTGGCCCCTCCCGTCGTCACCATTGCCGCCACCACCCGCTACCTCACCACCTACGGCGTGCCGGGGATGCAGGATGGGAAGTGAGGCCCGCTGCCGCAATGACCACGATTGCGCTTGACCGCCTGACGAAGCGCTACCCGCGCCAACCCGCGCCGGTGCTGCACCACCTCTCGCTCACCGTGGCGCACGGCGAACTGCTGGCGCTGCTCGGACCATCGGGCAGCGGCAAATCCACCATTCTCAAGCTGATTGCCGGGATTGACCGCCCGGACGCCGGGGACATCCGCTTCGATGGTCGCCCGGTGCTCTCGGTTCCGGCCAACCGGCGTGGGGCGGTGCTCATGTTCCAGAAAGCCTACCTCTTTCCCTTCGCCACCGTTGCCGACAATATCGGCTTCGGGCTGAAGGTGCGGGGGGAGCGCAAAGCGACCATCAGGGCAGAAGTGGCCCGTATGCTCGACCTGGTGGAACTGCCTGGTATGGAGCGCCGCTACCCGGCGCAGCTCTCCGGTGGCGAACAGCAGCGCGTGGCGCTGGCGCGGGCGCTGGTCATCCAGCCGCGGGTGCTGCTGCTGGACGAACCGCTGAGCAGCCTGGACCCCGCCGTGCGCCAGACCTTGCAGGACATCATCTGCCGCATCCAGCGCGAGACGAAGATAACCACGCTCCTCGTGACCCACGATTTGCACGAGGCTATTGCCATGTCGGACCGCACGGCGCTGCTGCTCCGCGGCACCATCGCCGCCTGCGACACCCCCGACCGGCTGTTCCAGCGTCCGCCGGGCTACGAAGCCGCCCGCTTCGTAGGTATCTCGAACTTCTTTGAGGGGCAGGTGGAGGACCACCACCTCCACACCCCCCTGGGAGCGCTCGCTATCCATACGTCAAATGGAGCAGGACCGCCGCGCCCGGCCCGCTTCGCCATCCGTCCCGAACACGTGCGGCTCCTCCGCGAGCCGCTGCCCCACACCCTGCCGGGCACGGTCGAAGCCGTGGTCTACCGCGGCGAGTTCACCGACTACCGGGTTGCGCTCGGCCCGCAGACCATCCATACACGGCTCTACCAACCATACCCGACCCACCAGCGTGGCGACCCGGTGCATGTCCTGTTTCCTTCGGAACACCTGTTTGAAATACCAGAGGAGTGACCCATCGTGATCCTTGTTGTCGGAGCCGGTCCCGCTGGACTGGCAGCAGCCCACGCCTTGCAGCAGCGCGGCCTGCCCTACCGTGTCCTGGAGCGGTACGGGGTCGGGCATAGCTGGAGCCAGCACTACGACCGCCTGCGCCTGAATACGCTCAAGCAGGTCTCGTCCCTGCCTGGTCTGCCCATGCCCTCCCACTATCCGACCTTTCCCACGGCTACGCAGTTTCACACCTACCTGAACCACTATGCCGACCGCTTTCAACTGAACATCACTACCGGCATCGAGGTGCAGCAGGCGACCTGGACCGGCGGGAGCAGCGGGAGCAGTGGGAGCAGCAGGAACGACGGAGGGTGGAGCCTGGAGACCAGCCGGGGAGCGGTCCGCGGGGACACGCTCATCGCCGCAACGGGCATCTGGAGCAACCCCATTCGGCCTGCCTTCGAGGGGGCAGAGCAGTTTGGCGGGACCATCCTGCACTCCCAGAAGTATACCAACCCGTCCCCCTTCCAGGGGCAGCGGGTGCTGGTCATCGGCGCGGGCAACTCCGGCGCGGAAATCGCCGTGGACCTGAGCGAGCGCGGCATACCGACCGGTATCTCCATCCTGGATGGGGTCAAGTTTGTGCCGCGGCCCTCCCTTGCCATCGTGGAGCGGGCCGGGCCGTGGCTGCTCGAACACCTGCCGCGTCCCCTCAGCGAAGGGGTGATGAAAATCGGTATCCGTGACTTTGCCCATCTCGGCATCCCGCGCCCTGCCGGGCCGCTGCTGGATATCTACCCCGTGGTGGGCTACGGTCTGCCCGAAGCGGTGGCCGCGGGAAAGGTGACGGTCCATCCAGGAACCAGGCGCTTCTTTCCCGGGCGGGTGCAGTTCGAGGATGGCAGCGAAGCTCCCTTCGACACGGCTATTCTCGCAACCGGCTACCGTCCCGCCCTCCAGTTTGTGGCGCACGAAGTGGAGCGCGATGCACGGGGGCAACCGGTGCTTGACCGCTCCTGGCGCTCGACTTGCAACCCCCACCTGCTCTGCGTGGGTTTCTGGTACCCCTCAACGCGGGGGTGGCTCCAATCCATCGGCGGGGTGGTGCGGGAGGCTGTCGCTGCGCTGTGAGGCCACCGCAGTCCTTCGGCGGGCAATATCGGCGGCAAGGTCGGGGAAGTCGGGGTCTATCGTGTAGGCATACCCGTCCCAATAGCCGTCACGGGCAGGCACGAACCGGCGCGG
>DAOTUF010000232.1:0-1592 GCA_034437495.1 Chloroflexaceae bacterium
GTGTACGGGGGTGGGAGTATCGGCCTGATGGGGTCTCTGGCGCGGAGTATGCTGGCCGCCGGGGGAGAAGTGGTCGGCATCATTCCCCGCGCCCTGCTGGAGCGCGAGGTCGGCCTGATAGAGGCCAGCACGCTCATCGTTACCGAGACCATGCGCGAACGGAAGGCATTGATGGATAAAGAGGCCGACGCTTTTGTCGTGCTGCCCGGCGGCTTCGGCACTCTGGAAGAGTTTCTCGAAATCGTGACCCTGCGGCAGCTCGGGTATCACGACAAGCCGGTCATCATGGTCAACCTGTGCGGCTTCTACCACCCGCTGCTGACGTTCTTTACCCACATTGCCGAACGCGGCTACGCGCTCACGCCACAGCACCACCTCTACCAGGTGGCTGAAAGTATTGAGGAGACCATGACCATCCTGACCAACCACACCAACCACACCAATCAGACCAATCACACCTGAGCGGGCTTTTACGGGTCCATTCGCCAGTCGTCCGTCATCGCGGTATGCGGTATAATGACAGTACTGACGAGTTTCGACAAAGGTTAGGGAGCGATAGTATTTGTATGACCGACAAGATCCAGCCAGTGCGTGTCCGTTTTGCCCCCAGTCCAACCGGCTTTTTGCATATCGGGGGGGTACGCACGGCCCTTTTTAACTGGTTATTTGCCCGCCACCATGGGGGGCAGCTGGTGCTTCGTATCGAAGATACGGATGAGAAACGGTTTGTGGCCGGAGCCGCCGACGACCTGATGGATTCGCTGCGGTGGGTCGGGTTGACCTGGGACGAGGGGCCGGATATCGGGGGGCCGCACGCGCCCTATGTCCAGTCCGAGCGCCACGACCAGGGCATCTACCAGTCCTACGTGGACCATCTGCTGGCGCAGGGGCACGCCTATCAATCGTTTGTCACCCCCGAAGAGCAGGAGCAGATGAAGGCGGAAGCTCTGGCAAAGGGTCTCAAGAGCTTTCGGTTTCGGGGGCCAGAACGCACCTGGACCCCCGCACAGGTCGCCGAGGCGCACGCCCAGGGCAAACCCTACACGGTGCGGCTCAAGGTGCCGCTCACGGGCACCACGGTGTTCCACGACCTCATCCGCGGGGGCGAGTGCATCAGCGTCGAAAACGCAGAACTCTATGACATTGTGCTGCTCAAGTCCAGTGGGATGCCCGCCTATCACCTGGCGCACCTGGTAGACGACCACCTGATGGGCATCACCCACGTCATCCGCGGCGAGGAGTGGGTACCGAGCATGCCCTACCATATCCTGCTCTACCGGGCGTTCGGGTGGGAACCGCCGCTCTTTGCCCATGTGCCCAACATGCTGCGGCACAATGGGCAGGGCAAGCTCTCCAAACGCAAGGACGACGTGGCCACCAACCGTTTCTGGGAACGCGGCTACCTTCCAGAAGCCATGTTCAACTACCTGGCGTTGCAGGGGTGGAGCCAGGATGACCATACCGAGATAATGTCCCGTGATGAAATCATCGCCTGGTTTTCCCTTGACCGCGTGCAGAGTTCCCCGGCCCGCTGGAATCCCGAAAAGCTCAAGGACATGAACGGTATCTACATCCGCAAGCTTCCGGTGGCA
>DAOTUF010000233.1:0-4753 GCA_034437495.1 Chloroflexaceae bacterium
CTCTCTTCCCCCCCGCCCCGCCCCAGGTCCGACCCGCGCTCCCGCTGGTTCCTGCTCGTCCTGCTGCTCCTGGCCCCGGGGCTGCGGCTGGTGTGGCTGGCGGCTCCCGACCCGGTGGGCGACCTCGAACTGGCGGCCCGGCGCATGGGCTTTCTGTACCGCCATGGGTTGGCGGGAGCCTACCTCTTCGATGGCGACTACCTCCCCCTGCGGCTCTACCTCCTCTCTGGTCTGAGCCAACTGGTCGCGCTCTTTGGGGGTACCTTCCACGAACCTCTTTCGGCGGTCACGCTCACAGGTGTCAAGCTGCCGGGGCTTCTGGCCGACTTCGCAACCATCGTCATCATCTACGCCTGGAGCCGCCGATGGCAGCCAGACCGCCGCGCTGCTGCGATAGCCGCGCTCTATGCACTGGCCCCCCCGGTCTGGATAAACGTGGCCTGGTGGGGGCAGGTTGACGCCCTCCTGATGCTCCCCTTGATTGGCATGGTTCTGCTCCTGGAGCGGGCCGCCGGGCGCTGGAGCTGGCTTTGCTGGACCGTAGCCCTGCTCATCAAACCCCAGGCGATTATTCTCGCGCCCCTGCTCTTTGTGTCCACGCTGCGGCTCCACGGCGTGCGAGGGATTGCCCAGGGAGCCGCGCTGTCAGCGGGGCTTTTTGTGGTCGCCTGCACACCCCTGGTGCTGGCCCACCAGGGGCCGGGGCTGATGCAGGCATACCTTGGCTCCGTCGGGCGCTTCCCCAAACTCACCATCGGAGCCTACAACGTGTGGTTTCTCCTGACGGGGGGACGGAGCGGAGATGATAGTGACCTGGCCCTGGGGCCGCTTTCCTACCGTGCGGTGGGGCTGCTGCTCGTCGGGGGAGCCGCGCTGGTCGTTGCGCTGGTGCTGCTGCGCCGCGCCGACCACCTGACCCGCCTGCGGGGGGCTGCGGCCCTCTCGCTCTCCTTTTTCCTCCTGCCCACCCAGATCCACGAACGCTACCTCTTCCTCACGCTGGCCTTTCTGGGCCTCTGCATTGCCAGCGACCCCCGCATGGTCGGGCCTTACCTGGTGCTGGTCTTCACCGCAGCGCTGAATATCCTGGGAACCCTCAGCGGCTTCATTTCCGCCCTCACCCCACCCATTGCGGCATCCCCCCTGCCATTCCTGGGCGCTGTGGCGAATATCGCCGTGCTGGTCCTGGTGATGGGAAGCCTGTTCTTTCCCCCGCGCTCTGGCTCTGGCTCTGGACGGATGCCCCCGGATCTGGTATAAGAAGGCCCGGAGTTCAACCATCGGGAAGGGTTCCCGAACCCGATACTCTGTACCCATAGACTAGTATGCGATGCAAAGCAAAGAGGGAGGTATGAGAGAAAAACACCTTTTTCCCGGGAGCATCGGCCTGTCGCTGCTGATACTCAGCGTGATGTTGCTGTTCAGCGGGTGCGGTCGGAGTCCCCAGGAAGCGATTGTCGGGAAATGGAACATGAGCGGAGAGGAAACCACGCTGGAGTTTCAGGCGGATGGGACGCTCATCAGCACGGACCCGTCTGGCGAGGTGACGAGTGGAACCTATACGTTTGTCGATGAGCACCGGGTCAGGCTGCGGCTGGAGTCCTCGGAGGTGGTCGTTCAGGTGGACATTCGGGGGAACCAGATGTCTCTGGTGGGGAGCAGCGAAGCAGGTTCCCGCGCCAGCTTCCTCACCCGGGTGCCACAATAGCAGCGTCGGACGGCCACGGAAATGGACGGGGATTGCCCCCATCCCAGGGAAAGCCTGGAAAAGCTGGCAGGTCTCCAGATTGTGGTAGAATAAGCGGTGATTTTGAGCAGCAACACTTTGAGCATAAGGAGACGGAAGACCTATGTTTTTCAAAGTCAATGAAGGAATGACGGAGCGGGCGCTCCGTACGGCTATTGGGATATTGCTGTTTGCCTTCGGGATGTTCGGGATGAACATGCTCGTGACGGACTATACCGGTACCTGGCTCCAATGGCTGGTGCTGGCATTCAGTGCCATAGCGTTCTTCAGCGGTATCACCGGGGTGTGCCCGGCCTACAGCATCATTGCGGTGGCGACGGGCAAGTGGATATGCCCAACCTGCACCAGGGACGAGCAGGAACAGCTCGACCCCCAGGCTGAAGAAGACACGACACGAGAGTAGCCAGAGCGGAAATCCAGGCAAACCCGCGGGGTTCCAGGGTTGTGCCGTACCCGACCCTGCCCACTGAGGGTGGGGTCCTCATCTTTATCATCGGGTTGCACCCGTATGGCACCCATGCTATAATGCCTCGTCGGTATGCCCTCCCACGGAGGGAGGGTTCTGTTGCATCTTTGAGATCTTTGAGATCTTTGAGATCATTGTCTTTCTGCTCCGCCGCACCGCATGGCACTCGCACTGCTATGCAGGGACCCCCCATCCGGAGAGTGAGGGGAGAAGCCTGTCCCTTGTGGCGAGCGGGGCATCACCAGAGGAGGATACGACGTGCGAGAACGTTTGCGTGACTACGAATTCATGTTCATCATCAGCCCGATCCGTTCGAATGAGGAAGATGTTCGGGCGATAGTTCAGCGTATTGAGCAGACGGTGGAAAGTGCGGGTGGCGAAGTCACCTCCGTCAACCATGACCCCCCCTGGGGACGTCGCAGGCTCGCCTATCCCATCCGCGCCTATGCCGGGGGGGAAGCCAGTCGGCGCAACTTTACCGAGGGTTTTTACGTCCTGATGCACTTTTCCCTGGCTTCCCAGAAGGTGGTGGAAGTCGAACGCACCGCCAAACTGACCGATGCTATCTTGCGTCACCTGGTCACATCGGTGGATGAGGCGCGGTCGCATACGCTGCCTGAGACGGACACGACCGATGCGAATGGTCAGGAGACCCCCGGACGGAGGGAACCCTATCGGGAAGGCCCGCACCGGGAGCGAGGTGAGGGGAGAAACCAGGCAGCCGGGACCAGGAGCAAGGTTGAGCCAGCGGACCACCGGGACAGGGACAAAAACGACGAAGGCGAAGACAAAGGCGAAGACAAAGGCGAAGACAAAGGCGAAGACAAAGGCGAAAACAAGCATAAGATAAACTACAACGGCAGCGAAGATTACGACGAGGACGAGGACGACGAGGATTACGACGAGGACGAGGACGACGAAGACGAAGACGAGGACGACGAAGACGAGGACGACGACGAAAAACGTCAATCCTGAATATCTACCTGATATATTATGGCAGAACCAACCAGAACCCCACCTCAAAAGGGAAGAACGACCCCCACCGGCAAGGGGAACCGCAAGAAGCAGCCACCCCGCCCGGCGAGTACCCGCCCCACTCGGCGCGATCTTCGGAAGAGCCAGATAGAAGAACGCCACCAGCAGCTTGTCATCAGGACCGTGGCCGGGGTCGTCGTGGTCGTCGTGCTGATACTCCTTGTTGGTGTCTTCTATGACCAGGTGTGGGAACCTCGCCAGGCCATTGCCCAGGTCAATGAAGAAAACCTGACGCAGCAGGAGTTTCGGCAAGAACTGCGCGACACCTTCGCCCAGGAAATCGTCCGAAACCTCCAACTCGTCGCCATGTTTGAAGGCAATGAGCAAATACGGGAACAATTCGCCAATCTCAGCCCCGGTATCAATGAGAGCCTGAAAGACCTCCAGGGAAAGAGGTTTCGCGAACTGCGCAACGGAACCGACCAGGAACAGGCGCTCGTAGAACAGGTTATCACCAGTTGGCAAGAAGACCAACTCATCGTGCAGGGAGCCGCCGACCTGGGCATCCAGGCGAGCGAAGATGAGGTGTTCCAGCAGATGGCCTACGAGATGGGGCCGGTTGTCCTGCCCGCGCTCTCAGCGCCACCACCAACCACCATCCTGACCCCCACGGACGAGCTGTCCCCCACAGACGAGCTAACGCCAACGGGGGACCTGGAGGAGATAGGGATCATCGATGAGGAAACGGACGAAGGCGAGACGGCAGGAACCGTGACCGACCTGTCCGACCTGCCCTCCCCCTCGCCATTCCCAACGGCGACCCCGCGCCCAACCCCCGAGGTCAGCACGGCCCGGGAGCAGGTGCCGAACATCTTCGACCAGGTGTTCGACCGCTATACGGCAGAGTTGGAAGCAGCCCGCACCCAGTTACAAACGGGGGGACAGACCGGAGAGCCACCGGATATTGACCTGTCTCCCGTCTTCACCGCAGACGACTTTCAGCGGGCAATGGAGAAACAGTACCGTCGAACGGTGTTGCGCACAGACATCGAAGAGCACCTCGTCCCGGAAGAGGAGTTTGAGGCAAGCACCGAGCCAGACCGCATCAAAGCCCGCCATATCTTGCTCGCGGTTGACGGGCCGGAAGGTGCGACCGAGGAGGAGCGAGACGCTGCCTATGCGGAGCGGGAAGACGAAGCAGAAGCGCTGGTCGAACAACTGCGTGGGGGAGCCGACTTTGCCGAACTGGTCCGCGAACACTCCGACGACCCCGGCTCCCGCGAGAACGGCGGCGATGTGGGGTACTTCGATGAAGAGGGCGCGTCGAGCCGGGGCGGGACCTACGACCCCGACTTTGTCGCGGCGGCCTTTGCCCTGGAAGAGGGGGAAATCAGCGACCCGGTGCGGACGCCCTTTGGCTGGCACATCATCGAAGTGACCGAGCGCCAGGTCTCCCCAGAAGAAGAGCAACTGCAACAGGCTCGTACCGAGGCCTTTGACGAATGGCTTGAGCAGCAGCGCGAGGAGAGCACGGTCAAGCGGTTCCCGGCACCTTCGCCCACCCC
>DAOTUF010000234.1:0-8875 GCA_034437495.1 Chloroflexaceae bacterium
CCTCTTCTACGAAGCGCATCTGCACACGCCCGACACCAACTTCTATGGGGCAACGCTGGTCGGGTTCCCGTCTCCCCTGCTCGGCTTCAATGCCAACCTGGGGTGGACGCTCACGGTCAACACCTACGACGGAGCCGATGTCTATGCCCTGACCGCGCAGGATGGCGGCTACCTGTTCGATGGCGAGGTCCAGGAGTTCGAAACCGAAGCGCAAACGATTCTGGTGAAGAATGAGGACGGCACCTACCGCGAAGAGCCGCTGACCATTCGCCGCTCGGTTCACGGGCCGGTGGTTGCGGAACTGGAAGATGGCACCCCGATGGCGCTGCGCATTGCTGGTCTGGACCGCCCGGGGATGCTGGAGCAGTGGTGGGACATGGCAAAGGCGCAAGACCTGGAAGCCTTTGAGGAAGCCCTCCAGCAGATGCAGTTCCCCATGTCCAACGTGCTCTATGCCGACCGTGAGGGCACTATCATGCTGCTCTTCAACGGACTGATACCGGTGCGGTCGCAGGGAGACTGGGACTACTGGCAGGGGGTCATTCCGGGCGATACGTCCGAGACCCTGTGGTCGGACTACCACCCCTATGAAGACCTGCCGAAGGTGGTGAACCCGGAGAGCGGGTGGGTCAGCAACAGCAACGAGCCGTCGTGGTTTGCGACCATCCCCTACCCGCTCAACCCGAAAGACTTCCCGCCCTACTTCTCCCCATCGGAGCCGAGTGTCTGGAATTTCCGGGCGCAGCGCTCGAAGCGGATGCTGGTAGAGGACGAGGCCATGACCTTTGAGCGGATGGTCACGAACAAGTTCTCATCTCGGAGCGAAATGGCGGACCGCGTGCTGGACGACCTGATAGAAGCGGTGCGCGATTCGGACAGTGACCTGGCAAATCAGGCGGCCAACGTTCTGGAGGCGTGGGACCACACCTACCAGGCCGACAGTCAGGGGGCGCTGTTGTTCTACCGGTGGTACCGCATCTACCAGGAGATGACGGACGAGCCTTTTGCGGTGCCGTGGCACCCCGACGCCGGGCCGCTCATGGTGCCGGAAGGGATTGGCGACCCGGAGGCGGCTATCCGGGCACTTGAAACCGCAGCCACGGAGGTCCAGGAACGCAGCGGCTCGCTTGACCCGGCGTGGGGAGAGATGGTCCGTATCCGCGTGGGTGGCCGGGACCTGCCCTCCAGCGGGGGCGGCACGGTTGATACCTTCCGCGTGGCGGAACCTGTCCTCACTTCGGATGGGCGGTACCAGGTCGTCTTCGGAGACTCCTTCATCTACGCCGTGGAGTTCTCCGAGCCGATGACGGCCCGGGCGCTGCTGGTGTATGGCAATGCGAGCCAACCCGGTTCGCACCACGTGGGCGACCAGGCCGGCCTGTACGCCCGGAGCGAGCTTCGCCCAGTCTGGCTCACCCGCGAAGATGTGGAGATGAACCTCGAACTGTACGAGTTGATGCAGTAACAGACGCGAGCCGCCTGGAAGATTACCAGACGAGAGAGCCGGAGCCTCCCGCACGTCCGGACCCTGCGGGAGGCTCCGGGTTTGTGTCTGGTTGGGAGGGGAAATGAGTGGTATACTACCTGGTAGGATACCACTTCTAATTATGAGCAAAAGGGAGCAGAAACGATGATAGATTCCCCCCCGGCACAGCGAATCCAGAAGGCAGCCCGGACGTCCCTTCTCCAGGTGGTTCGGTTTCACATTCCCCTCTGGGTAGTGGTTCCCCTGCTTGGCCTGATGCTGGTGGCGGGCCTGGGTGGGGGATATATGGGAGCCTGGCTGGTTTACCGAAGCAGCAGTTGCCCCGAGTCCCCCGACGTCTGCGAAGAGTTCGGGATATTCTGGGAGGTCTGGGAAAAGGCCAGCGATAACTTTGTCGATGCTGAGGCGATAGACCCGCCCCGGATGACCGAAGGAGCCATCAATGGAATGCTCGATAGCCTGGGCGACCAGGGCCATACCCGCTTTCTTTCGGCTGAGGATGCGCGGCAGTGGGATGAGTCGCTGTCAGGCGAGTTTGAGGGCATCGGGGCCTACCTCGATGTGCGGAACGGGCAGGGGATGGTCGTGGCCCCGATTGAAGGCTCTCCTGCCGAACAAGCCGGCCTGCTCCCCGGCGACCGTATTATCAGAGTGGACGGTCAGGAGACGCAGGGTTGGACGATTGAAGAACTGGTTTCCCGTATTCGCGGCGCGAGGGGGTCAACGGTTGTGCTCACCGTCCAGCACCCGGGAGAAGAACAGTTCGTTGATGTGGCGATTACCCGCGACCGGATTGAGGTTCCCAGTGTGAGTTGGAGCATGCTGCCGGGGGAGGTAGCGCTGATACGGCTGGATTCGTTTCAGCAGCGGGCTGCGGAAGAGATAGAACGCGCCCTGACTGCGGCCCAGAACGAGGGGGCCCGCCGCGTCATTCTGGACCTGCGCAATAACCAGGGGGGGTTTGTGTATGAAGCCATCGACGTTGCCAGCCAGTTTCTGGCCGAAGGGACCCCCGTCTTGCTGGAGGAGGACCGCAGCGGTCAGCGCACGGCCCAGAAGACCCACGAGGGCGGTGTCGCGCTGGATATTCCGCTGGTGGTGCTCATCAACTTCGGGACGGCCAGTTCTGCGGAAATCGTCTCCGGGGCGCTGCAAGATGCTGAACGCGCCCAACTGGTAGGGGTTCGGACGGTCGGCACCGGCACGGTGCTCACCACCTACCCCCTGGAGGGGGGCGCGAAACTGCTGCTCGGGACGGTGCAGTGGCTCACCCCGAATGGCCGCCTCATCCGGAAGCAGGGCATTGCTCCCGATATCGAAGTGGCGCTGCCGCCCGGGGTGCAGCCGCTCTCCCCCGCGGACGCTGCCGAACTCACTGCGAAAGAACTATCACAGAGCGATGATGTTCAACTGGTGCGGGCGCTGGAAGTGGTCAAAGTGGCAGAATAGCCGCCCCGCTCCATCTCCCGCTCCATCGCCCAGGCAATCCCCTCGCGCAGGGTGCTCTGGGTGATGATGCCCGTCAGGTCGGCCCCTAGCGAGACCAGCATCCGGGCGGTCTCGGCCCGGATGCCCGTCACGACCACCTGCGCTCCGAGCAGCCGGACCGCACGGGCCGCCTGAACGAGGGCATTGGCAACCTGCGTATCGACCACGCGCACCCCGGTGATATCGAGGATGGCCACATCGACCTGGTAGTGGGCAATGCCTTCGAGCAGCGTTTCCATCACCTGCTGCGCCCGGGTGCTGTCGATGGCTCCGATGAGCGGCATGGCAATGAGGTTTTCTGAGAGGGGGATGAGCGGGGTAGAGAGTTCGCGCACCATGGCCTGCTGCGTGGCGATAATCTGGTCCTGCCATTCGAGCCGTTCCTGTTCGAGGCGCTTTTGCTCGGTGGTATCGAGCACAATCACCCCTATGGCGTGGGGTGCCTCGCCGTTCGACCGGATGGGCGCAACGGCGATTTCGGCGGGGAAGGTGCTGCCATCCTTGCGCCGTTTGGTCACACTCCCCTGCCACGAACCGTGGGCCATAGCCGTGTCCACAATCTCCCGCACACGGTGCTGCTCGTGGGGAGCCACAAACTCGACGCTGCTCATCCCGACTACGGATTCTTCGGGGGTTTCGTAGCCGTGCATGGTGTGAAAGGACGGGTTGGCATAGGACACCTTCCCGTCCAGACCGGTCACGCCAATTCCCAAGGGGGTGACTTCTGCCAGCGTCCGGAAGGTCCGCACATCGGCATAGGTCTGCTCCATATGGCGCAGGTAGGCTCCACCGACCACCGAGGCCACCGTATCACTGACGCGCAGCAGGGCCATGGTCCCCTCCTGCGCCTGCTCAACCTGCTGAGCCACCGCCGTGAGGGAGGCGCGGAGCAGGTGGCTGCGGTAGAAGGCTACCGCGTGCAGGACCTCTTTCAACGTAGCTCCCTGGCTGATACGAAGCGCCATCCGCTCCTCCGTCCACTGCATAAATGGCTGGAGGTCGTCCGATACGAGGGCGTCCAGATAGTGCCCCACGACCAGATCAATCTGGGGGGCCAGGTATTGCGGGGTCTGGGAGGCGAAGGGTTCGCCAAAGGTAGCAATTATCTCCCGCGCAATGGTCTCGACCAGCGCCGGGCGCTGCTGTTCGAGAAACGCATGGAAGGCAGCAAAGGTCTCTGGAGCAGTCACCGGTTCCTCTATTCCTCCTATCTCCCTATCCCACGGTCCCTGCGGTCAAGCGAATGCCAGAGAAGAAACCCGACCCCCAGAACCACCACCATCAGCGTGAGGGTGGAAAATTCGAGCACGGCCCCGAAGCGGGGTTGCCCGGCGTCCAGGGGACGCAGGACGAAGAGCAGCGGAGCAGTCAGCGCGTCGAGCACCTGGATAAGCGGGTTGTCGGGGCGGGCCGCCAGCAGACGCGCCAGCAGACGCGCCAGCAATAGCCCCTCGATGGCTCCGACGGTCCAGGCCACGCCGACCGCCGCAAGGGAGGGGGTTGGTCGTATTGAGATTCCTTTGTCTTTCGCTACCATGTCATACAGAGCGATGGCGGACCTGCTTTTTCGAGAGCATGCTCGCTCAATGGGACCCCTTCCCACCTCACCGGGTCAGGACCCGCGGTCCGTCCTCCGTGATGGCAATCTGGTGTTCGAACTGGGCCGAGAGCGACCCATCCTTCGTCCGCACCGTCCACCCGTCCTTATCCTGGCGGGTCTTGCTCCCCCCCATGTTTATCATCGGCTCGATGGTAAAGACCATGCCGTTTATCAAACGGCGGCCAGATTGGGGTTTCCCGCGATGGCTGACCGTTGGCTCTTCGTGCAGGCTGCGTCCGACGCCGTGGCCGGTATATTCTTCAACGACCGAAAAACCGTGCGATTCGGCGTAGGACTGGATTGCGGCTCCGATATCGCCCACGGTGTTGCCAATCCGCGCCTGCTCAATCCCCAGTTCGAGGCAGCGTTCGGTCACGTCCAGGAGTTTTTGAACGCGGGGAGCCACCTGTCCCACCGCAAAGGTGACGCAGGAATCTCCCACCCACCCCTGATATCGCACCCCGATATCAATCCCGATAATGTCCCCACTTCGCAGGCGTTCCTTTTTGTTCGGGATACCGTGGCAGATGACATCATTGACCGAGGAGCAGATGGACGCCGGGAAGGGCTTGCGGGGCGACTGGTTGCGCCTCTTGTGGGCCCCGCCATAGCCCTTGTAGATGGGTTCGGCTCCGCGACTGCGGATGTAGTCCTCCGCGATAGCGTCCAGTTCGGCGGTGGTGACACCCGGCTTGACCTGCTCACGCAGCACATCAAACGTATCTGCGACAATACGTCCGGCCTGGTGGAGCATGACAATTTGTTTCGATGTTTTTAAGAAAATAGGCATGGGTTTGACCTCTGGCACCTCGTCTCAAACCAGGGTGGGAGCGACGAGCCATCTTATGTTGCGTTATCGTTCTTCACGCCGGTCACCGGCAGGGTCAACCTCTGCGGCGGCGGGAGCAGGGACATCAGGACGCGGGAGCAACCCCGCCTGTTCCACCACCATGGGCATCGAACGGGTCCAGCCGATGGACATCAGGTGAACCCCGGCGACCCCCTCAATGCTCAACATCTCCTGCACCAGTTCGGCAGCCAGCATCACCCCTTCCCGCTCCGGGTCGGTGGCGCGGTTCATCCGCTCGATGACCGGTTCGGGCACCCGCATCCCCGGCAGGGTGTCACGTAGGAAGGGGGCGGTCTCGGGCTTGCGCAGAATCATAATGCCCGCGAGGATGTACGCCTGTCGGTGCAGCCCGGCGGCCCGCACATCGGCCATCCAATCTCGAAACCGCGAGGTATCGAAAATAATTTGCGTCTGGATAAACTCGGCTCCTGAATTGATTTTCTTCTCGACCCGCGCCACCCGCTCGATGTTGGGGTTGGCCACGGCCCCCACAAAGAGCGACGGGGCATTCTTGAGGGCAATTCCTGAGTGAAACTGCTGTTCATCGCGCATCTTGCGCAGCATCCCGATAATCTGGAATGAGTTCAGGTCCAGCACGTTCTTCGCTTCGGGGTGGTCGCCATGCTTCGGGTGGTCGCCGGTCATGCAGGTAAAGTTGCGAACACCGAGGGCTGTGCCACTCAGGACATCCGCCTGGAGCGCAATGCGGTTGCGGTGCTGGCCCGTAATCTGGACGATTGGCTCTAGCCCGGCTTGCTGCACAATGATGCCGGCTCCCAGGGCCGACATCCGCGCCATCCCGCGCTGGTTGTCGGTCAGGTTGACTGCATCTACGTAGCCTCGCAAACGAGCAAGGATGCTTTCCAGGTGGGAGCGGGAGTCTCCGCGGGGGGGGGCGATTTCCCCGGTGATGACGTGCTGACCGGCGGCCAGGCGGCGTTGGAGGGTACTGGACATAGCGATTTCCCTTTTCTGTATCAGCAGGTTTGTTCAATTTGTTTCAAGGCCTGCGCCAGGTCAGCAATGAGATCCTCGCTGTCTTCAATCCCACACGCAAGGCGCACCAGGTTGTTGCGTATCCCGACACTCAGCCGTTCTTCTGTCGTCAGTTCGTAGAAACTCATCAAGGACGGCTGAACGACCATACTCTCGACCCCTCCCAGGCTCGGGGCGATGTAGGGCAGCCGCAGGCTATCGACCAGACGACTGGTTGTTTCAAGGTCGCCATCGATTTCAAACGAGACCACCCCACCCCATCCGCGCATCTGGGCCGTGGCGATGGCGTGGTCGGGGTGGGAAGGCAGGCCCGGGTAGTGGACGCGGAGAACCCGCGGGTGCTCGCTCAGGAACCGCGCCACGGCCATCCCATTCTGGTTGTGGCGTTCCATCCGCAGGGCGAAGGTCTTGAGACCGCGCAGCAAAAGGTAGGCGCTGTTCGGGTCGCACACACCGCCCAGGATGCCCTGGGTGTCCCGCAGAGCCGAGATAATCGGTTCCCGACCCACGATGACCCCGGCCATGAGGTCGTTGTGACCTCCCAGGTATTTGGTGGCACTGTGGATCACCAGGTCAATGCCATAGTGGAGCGGGCGAATGTTGTACGGTGTGGCAAAGGTCGCGTCTATCAGCGTTTTGAGGCGGTGCCGTCGGGCAAGGGCAACCAGCCGCGGCAAATCGAGCACCCGCAGGTAGGGGTTGGTGGGCGATTCGCTGAGTATCAGGCGGGTCTCCGGACGGATGGCCGCTTCCATGGCCTCGTAGTCGCACGCGGGAACGATGGTATGCTGCACACCCAGGCGCACCAGCAGGGTGCGCACAAAGTCGCGCGTGCGGCGATAGCAGTCGTCGGTGAGCACCAGATGGCTCCCGGTGGGCAGCATAGCCAGCAGGGTCATGGTCACGGCGTTCATCCCCGAGGAGCAGAGCAGCGCCGCCATCTCCGGGTCGTTGCCGCTCTCCAGGGCGGCAAGTTTGGCTTCGGCTACTCGCACCGTGGGGTTGCCATAGCGTCCATATTCCTCCCGTTCGATGCGCCCCTCGTGATGGTCAACCACCGCGGCACTATTGGCAAAGGTGTAGGTTGACGCCTGGACGATGGGCGTAGTGATGGCGTCGTAGGCCCGGCTGCGCGGTTCTCCCGCGTGGATAGCCATCGTTGAATCTCCGGCCTCGGAACGGTCCGGACCCGTTGCATCCTGGCTCCCGGAGCGGTCGTCAGACGGTTGTGGATATTCCGTTTTTGTGTTCATGCTCTCAACCTTCTCGTGCAGTTCCGCAGGAGTATAGCACGCGGTTAGAACGCTGTCAACGTTGGGCGGAGGAAGCGTGTAGGCCGAACGTATTCGGATGATGCCCTGGATACGGCTTAGATGCGGCTCAGGATTTCGCGCTTCTTGCTCTCGAACTCGTCCATCGAGAGGATACCGCGGTCCCGAAGTGAGGCCAGTTCTTCCAGGGTCCGGTGGGCCTCGCTCTGACCATTGACCACCTGATGCTCCGAGGAAGACGAGGCCAGATGAAAGAGCACCTGCGCGTCGAGGTAGCCATAGCCCCGGTCGGCGTTGTGCTTGGCTTCGAGCATGACCTGCTGAACGCCGCGGGGGTTTCGGACGTGCTCAAGGCGCAGGTTCCCTTCCTCCGAGGCGGTTTTCAGGTCAATGGTCCCATACCCGACGAGGCGGCCTATCCATCCCTGGCTGCGAGAGATGTTCGTAATCGCATCGAGGGACGAGTCCTGGACGGTCTTGTTGAATACCCCTGTGACCTGGATGATCCGCTGATCGGTGAGAATATACTGCTCCGACCTCCAGCGCAGATAGTCGTTGACCATGCTCCCCAACAGGATCAGGCTGATGAGGCCCCCACACAGGAAAATGAGTTCACTGGCCGTAACCAACCCGAGCAGTTGCTCCGTATTCTGGCTAAATGCCCGGTACGACATCCAGCCTGCCGTGATAACGACTCCGATGAGCACCGTTTTGGCCAATAGAAGACTGACGAAAAGAAGAAAATGGCGCCGGGCGATGTGCAAGATATATTCACTTTGTCCGAGTAACTCATCAATGGAAGCCATGACGGAACTCCTTGAGCTTGTGCGCAGCTACCTGGTCGTACTGGTCGTATCTGGAACGGTCAGCGTCCGTCCATTCGGGAGGTCCCCGACGGGTTCTCGCAGGGATTCGAGCAAGGCAATCGATTTCGGTTCCCGTTCGAACATCTGACGCAAGTAGGCACGCAACAGTTGTTCAATCTCTCTACCTACCGCTGCTGAAATCGTGAGCCGGTCAACGATAGTGACCGGCTGCTGCTGAAGGAAGCGCAAGACTTTGAACGCATTGAAACTCATGGGAAGGGCCGCAGGGTCCGTATGGGTATGGGTTGGACAGAGGACCCCCCCCAGGGCAGGACTAAACCGTTCCGCCTCTTCGGTCAGCGGTGCCTGGCATACAAC
>DAOTUF010000235.1:0-2773 GCA_034437495.1 Chloroflexaceae bacterium
AGCCGAGCGAGGGTTGACCCTGGCGGATGTGCCTGGCCTGGACATCAACCCGGACAGCGAGGAGATCCGCGGTGCGGACATCGTGCTGGACGGAGACGAGGAACGGCTGGCGAACCGCATCATCCAGCGGGCGATAGCGACCGACCACACCCGGCTGCAAACCGCGACGGTGCGTCCCCCCGCTGCCGACCCCCCACTGGCTGCGGCCTATACCGTCGAATACGACCGCGACTGGACGTGGGTGCGCTTTCCTGAGAAACCCTCCAGAGACGTGCTGGACGCCATCAACGGCAACGGCCTGGGCTTCCGCTGGAGCAAACGCCGCAGCGCCTGGTACGCAACGCGCACGGTGCCCCAGGAGGAGATTGCCCAGACCCTCCAAAATGCAAACGCGAGGGACGGGGCGTCCGGTGGGGCGCGACCCGCAGAAGAGCGCACAGGCGGCCTGGTGGCCCGCCTGCGAGAAAGCGCGGACCGGATGCAGGCGCACATTGAGGCGAAGCGCTCCCCGGCCACGGCAGGCCAGCGGCTTACGGCCCGTCGCGCTCGTATCATCGACCGGATGGCGGCTGATGCCGATTGCCTGGAGCGCGTACAGACGGCGCTACGGGCGCTGGCCGACGAGCACGAAGCGGGGACCTGTCCGCCAGAACTGGCGGCCCTCACGACCAGGGGAGCCATCGAGCACCTGGTGCTTTCGCCGCGGATGCCCTCGCAGGGGAACCTGCATCGCCGCCTCGTCCAGGCAGGAGTCACGACGGGCAACTATTCCCAGGTGCGGCAGGCGCTGCTCGACCTGGTGAAAAAGGAACTTCCGCAGCAGGACCTCACCGACCGACGCCTCCGCGAATTGACCCAGGCTGTTCTCCTGCATCCGCCGGACCTGTGGTTCCCCACGCCGGCTGCGCTGGCCCACCGCCTGGTGGATCTCGCGGCCATCCGAGCGGGGCACGTCGTGCTGGAACCAGGTGCGGGCATCGGCCACATCGCTGATGTTATCCGCGAACGGCATCCGGGCAGCGAGGTGCTGGTCTGCGAGTGGTATATGTCGCTGCAAGAAATACTGCGGCTGAAAGGCTACCCCGTCGTCGCCACGGATTTCCTGCAATGGCAGGAGCGACGGGTAGACCGCATCATCGCCAATTTCCCCTTCCAGGACGGTGCAGACGTGGAGCACATTCGGCACGCCCGCAGTTTGCTCGCCCCAGGCGGACGCATCGTGGCAATCATGGGAGAGGGAGCGTTCTTCCGCAACGACCGACGGTCGGTAGCGTTCCGCGAGTGGTTCGAGGAGATGGGCGGCTGGAGCGAGAAGCTGCCCGACGGGTCGTTCAACGCTGCCGAACGCCAGACAGGGGCGGCGGCGCGGATGGTGGTGATGAAGAGGGGGGAAGCTGGCTGAGCGCACCACGACCGAGCCAGCCACGACGCCCGCGGGCAGGAGCGTGGTGCTCGTGTGGGCGTGAGGGGGTGAGCTACCCTGGATCTGGTTTTGTTGACTGCTGAGTCACGTCCCTATCCATTGTTGTTCGTGCAGTCTATTCCAGGCCACGCGGATATGTTCCGGGCGAAAAAGCTGTTGTTTGCGTTTGTTCCAGGCCTGCACTCCCTGGATTGCCGCGTCAACATCCTGCTGGATGGTTGGATTTTCACGAGTAGCAAGCCAGTGAATGGTTGCCAGCAGTTCCATACCGTATGGCGTTTCAAAACCTTCTATCAGGCGCGACACACGTGCAAGCCGTTCGCGGGTGTCCTGATGTTCGCGGAGAAAAGCAGCAGCATCCTCTGACACCCCATCCAGAAGACGGATAGCGGCTCTATTGCTGCGGTCTCCATACCCGCGAATGAAATGCCCTTCAATTCGCTGCAAAGCGTGGTTGAGGGTTTCCGCATAGGGGCCATAGCGATACTTGACGAAGTCGAGGTTGAGGGGTTCCCCGGCCTCCTGGAGAAAGTAGGCCAGTTTTTGTATTTCGAGTTTCGTCAACTGGTAGTCCAGCACAGTATATTGTTGCATCAACCCAAGAATGGCCGCACGCCCTGGTGTCATACGGGGACGGCGGGTTGTGACGGGCATTGCCGCGGCATCTGGAACATTGCCAGGGGGAAAGAGCAGCACAGATACATCGGGCAATGCAGCAAAGGCGGCTTCAATGCGTGGGCGAACGTCATCCCACAGTAGTCCGCCATTCGCGCACCCCAGGGCAGGAATGGCTATCGAGGTAATCTGCCGCTCCCGAACCTGTGTCACCAGGTCGCCCAAACCAGCATCTATATCTTCCAGGCGGGATCTGTTCTTCCAGTGGCGTTTGGTGGGGAAGTTGACAATGTAGCGTGGATTGGCAAGCTGTTCTGTTGCAACAATAAACATCTTCCCCATCTGCACCTCACCACGCTGACACGCGGCGCGATAGGCGTTGTAGTTGGTGGGGTAGGCTTGCTTGAACTGGAGCGCAATCCCTTTGCCCATCACACCTACCGTGTTTACAGTGTTGACCAGGGCTTCGGTATCAGCCTGGAGCAAATTGCCGTTGACAAGCTGTATCATATTGCGCTCCTTTCAGTAGTACCACGCTTGTTGGACCACGACTTGAGGGCGATGGTTGGTAGCTTGCAAGATGGTCTGAACCTGCGCTCCGATCCGAGCATGCATCACCCCAATGGTGTCTATCAATGACCAGGGGACCCGCTGATAAATGAGAAACTCTGCTTGTCTGCGTCGCTTTCGGTCGGTATCCTGTTGCGTATCGTTCCAGTATTTCTTTGTCATGAC